>CAYQDT010001141.1:0-1500 GCA_964416225.1 uncultured bacterium | reverse complement strand
GACAGCTACCAGTGCGGCGTCTCCTACCAGGAGGAGGGGGGCGGTGTGGATGCATTCCTGGACGTGCAGGACGGCATGCTCCAGGAGAACCGGTACGCGTTCGGGGACCCCACCGGCACCACGAGCGCCCTGCTCTGGCGGCGAGAAGTGCGGCCCGGCGCCACGGAGTCCGTCACCGTACTGATCGTCGGCGGGATGTCTCTGTTTGACGCCGAAGACACACTGAACGCGCTTCGCGCCCGCCACCCGGACCAACTCCTCGGCGAGACCGTCAGCTACTGGCGCATCTGGCTGGAGAAGGGCAAGCGCTCCCTTCCGGCTCTGCACGACGCCCGCCTCGAGGAACTCTACCTCCGCTCGCTCCTGCTCCTCAAGCTGTGCCAGGACCGGAAGTACGGCTCGCTCATCGCGGCGCCCACGCTGGAGCCGGACTACCGCTATTGCTGGCCCCGGGATGCCGTTTACCTGGCCTGGGCGCTGGATCGCTGCGGCTACCATGAAGAGGCCCGGCACTTCTATCGCTGGTGCCAGAGAACCCAGATGCAGGACGGTCTCTGGTACCAGAATCACTACACGGACGGGCGCCGGCACTGGGCCGGAATTCAGGTTGACCAGGTCGCGTCGATCATCTGGGGGGCGTGGCAGCACTTTCTGCTGACCGGGGACCGGGCATTTCTGGTCGAGATGTGGCCGACCCTGCAGCGTGCGGCCGACTACCTGATCCGCCGCACGGATCCGGAGACCGGGCTGGTCTACTCGGAGCAAGACCTCTGGGAGGAGACGGGGGGCTTTCTCACCTACACCAACGCCGCCTGCGTGGCCGGACTGCAGTCCGCGGCGCTCGTGGCGCGGGAGATGGGAAGGGAGACGGACTCGGTGCGCTGGCGCGCCGCGGCCGACGACCTGAAGCGGCAGATCCACGCCCGGCTGCTGCAGGACGGGGTGTTCGTCGGCGAGCACGACCCGCGGCGCCGCTTTCCGATGCGCACGAACTACGTGCACGATATCGCCAACGTCGGGCTCGCGGCTCCGTTTCGGGTGGTGCCCGCGGACAGTCCGGAGATGCGCCGCACGGTGCGCAAGATCGTGGAGGAATTCAACTATCCCGAGGGCGGGGTGGGGCGCTACGCGAGCGACCTATTCATGGGTGGAAATCCCTGGTCCCTATCGGCGATCTGGCTGGCACTCTATTACGTGGAGACCGGCGAGGTGAATGAGGTGTACCGGCAGTTGGACTGGTGTCTGCAGCACGCCATGCTGCATGACTTCCTGCCGGAGCAGAGCCACAAGCAGACGGGGGCTCCCACCAGCGCCGCGCCGCTCTGCTGGAGCCACGCCTGGATGATCATTGTGCTCCAGCAGTTGGGGAAGCTGGTGCGCGGCGTGCCCAGCCTCCCGCCGGATCTGGAGACGGTGGAAGCAAGCTAGGGGGACCTGCGGCGGTCCCAGGAGGTCCCCGCAACTCCGCGCGGCAGCCGGTGTCTCTTCGGACGTAGCTTC
>CAYQDT010001140.1:0-1503 GCA_964416225.1 uncultured bacterium | reverse complement strand
CGCTACGGCCGCCACACCTGGGGCCAGAGCTGCCTCCTCGCGCGGCGGCTCGTGGAGGCCGGCGTCACGTTCGTCACCGTAGATATGGGCGGCTGGGACACCCACGGCAACAACTTCAACACCCTGAAGACGAACAATCTTCCCAAGTTCGACCAGGGCTTCTCCGCCCTGGTGGAAGACCTGGCGCAGCGCGGCCTGGATAAGAAGGTCGCCGTCTTCGTGACCGGAGAATTCGGACGTACACCCCGCATCAACAGCAGCGCGGGCCGCGACCATTGGCCTGGGGCCAACGCGGTGGCCTTCGCGGGCGGCGGCCTGAAGATGGGGCAGGCGGTCGGCGCCACGGACAAGCGCGCGGAGTATCCCGCGGAGCACCCCTACGGGCCGCAGGACGTCCTCGCAACCATCTACCACGTCCTCGGCATTGACTACCACACGAGCTTCGTGGACGACGGGAACCGACCGGTGCCCATCGCGAACTACGGCAGTCCGATCCCGCAGCTCATCTGATCCGATGCGTGCATTACGCTTTGCTCTGGTCGTGAGCCTGGCGCTGCTGGCGTCCGGTCCGGCGCGGGCGCAGTTGCCGCTGGTCCGGTTGGATCGGCTCTATCCACAGGGCGGACGGTCCGGGACCACGGTCGAGGTCAGCGTCAGCGGCGATCACTTCGAAGACGTTCGCGCTCTCCGCGCTGACGATCCCGGCCTGAAGGCGGAGTTCGTAAAGCAGGACGGGAACCGCGCTGTCTTTCGCCTCTCGGTGGGCACCGGCGTCACGCCCGGGATGCACGACGTGCGCGCCATCGGCCGCTACGGGATCAGCAACCCGGCTCTGTTCGACGTCAACGACTCGCTGACCGAGGTCGAGGAGAAGGAGCCGAATGACACGCCGGCCCAGGCCAACGCGGTCCCGCTCAACTGCGTGATCAACGGCACCACGGACAGCAGCGGCGACGACTGCTTCCGCTGGAAAGCCACGAAGGGCCAGCGCGTGATCATGGATTGCGCCGGCTACCGCCTGGGCAACAATGTCGATCCGACGCTGGCGCTGCTCTCGCCCGCGGGTAAAGAGGTCGCGTTCAACCGCGACTTCAACGGCCCGGATCCACTGCTCGACTTCACCGTACCGGAAGATGGCGAGTATACGGTCCGCCTCTACGACTTCAACTACAACGGCGGCCAGCCATACCGCCTCCGCATCAGTACCGGGCCGTACCTCGATTCAGTCTTTCCCCCGGCGGTCCCCGCCGGGGCGCCGGCGGCGGTCACCGTCTTCGGCCGCAATCTCCCGGGCGGGCTGCCGACCGGACTGATGGAGGAGGGCGCCGCGCTCCAGAAGCTGGTCGTGAACCTTCCCCCGGCGGTCGCGTCCGGGCTCCAATTCTTCGATCATCCGCCGTGCGCGTTCTTCGCCGCCGACGGGTTCCAGTACCGGCTTCCGGGCTCCAACCCGACCTTCGTGGCACTCGCTGGAGCGCCGCTGGTAGAAGAGCGAGAGCCGAA
>CAYQDT010001139.1:0-1505 GCA_964416225.1 uncultured bacterium | reverse complement strand
GGTATCCCTCGGCGAAGGCCCGGATCATCAGACCGTTCCAGCCGGTAAGGATCTTGTCATCGAGGAGCGGATGGACTCGGTGCTCGCGGTGCTCCCACAGCCGCCGCCGCAGGGGCGCCAGCAGCCGATCCAGCTCCTCCGCGCTCTGGCCGGTCTCTCGGGCCGCCTCCGCTAAACCCCCGTGCAGGAGGTTCGGGATGCTGTGTCCCTCGAAGTTGCCCTCCGCGGTGATGTTGTAGAGCCGGCAGAACCGCTCTCCGTCCGCTTCCCCCAGCACCGCGCGCACTTCCGCGGGCGACCATACGAAAAACTTGCCTTCCTCCCCCTCGCTGTCCGCATCCGTGGTGGAGTAGATCCCACCCTCGGAGTCCGACATCTCGCGCAGGATGTAGTCGAAGATCTCCTCGGCAACCCGCCGGTAGTGCCAATCGCCCGTCTTCTCGTGGGCCAGCACGTAGATGCGGGAGAGCAGCGCGTTGTCGTACAGCATCTTTTCGAAGTGCGGGACCAGCCACTCCGCATCTACGCTGTACCGGTGGAACCCGCCGCCGACCTGGTCGTACATGCCGCCGCGCGCCATCCGGTCCAGGGTCAGGCGGGCCATCCGGAGGAGCTCGTCATCCGGAGAGTCCCCGGCGCGGCGCAGGAACAGCTCCAGCCGCATGCTGGGCGGAAACTTGGGCGCGCCGCCGAACCCGCCGTTGACCGCATCGAAGCCGCCCCGGAGCTGCCGGGTCGCACGCTGCAGCAGCTCGAGGGTGATACTGCCCTGACCGCCCTCGCCGGACGCAACCTGCGCCACCGCCTCCGTGAGACGCTCCGCCTGCTCCTCCAGTCGCTGCCGCTGCCCGTGCCAGAGCTTCGCCAGCTCCAGCAGCAGCGTCTTGAAGCCGGGACGGCCCCAGCGGTCCTCCGGCGGAAAGTAGGTGCCCGCGTAGAACGGCTTCAGATCCGGCGTGAGGAAGACGGACATCGGCCAGCCGCCGCTCTGCGTCATGATCTGGGTGGCCGTCATGTAGATCTCGTCCAGGTCCGGCCGCTCCTCCCGGTCGACTTTGATGGGGACGAATTCCCGGTTGAGCACCTCTGCCACGGCTTCGTTCTCAAAGCTCTCCCGCTCCATGACGTGGCACCAGTGACACGCCGCATAGCCGATGGATAGGAAGATGGGACGGTCCTCCACCCGCGCCTTCTGCAGCGCTTCATCATCCCAGGGATACCAATCCACCGGGTTGTGCGCGTGCTGGAGCAGATAGGGACTGGTGGCCTGGACAAGGCGGTTGGTGTGCTTCGGCTGCTGCGAGGCGGACATGGCTCCCTCCGGACGGTGCTGCCTCTATATATCCCCGTCCGAAAGTGCCGCCTACCATTCGCCCCGAGCCGCCGCGACGGAGGGCGGCGGGCGCGGTGCGGCGCCACCGGGTCGCGAAACTGCCCCGCGTGCGGACCGGGCGTCGCCGGGCCGCACGCCGGAGCACCGGCGGGAGGAGCCGGCGTCCGCCGGC
>CAYQDT010001138.1:0-1505 GCA_964416225.1 uncultured bacterium | reverse complement strand
GCACGGAGAGAGTATCCCGCCACCGGCTCTCCCGCGACCAGCGGAATTCGTCGAGCTGCACGGAGAGGTGGCCTGCGCGGGGCTTCGGCTTCATGGATGTTCCGCGGCGCTCCCCCGACGCGGGCGGCAGCGTGGCGGATACCATCTCCTCCTGCAGCTCCGCCTCGAGGTAGGCGTTGAAGACCGCCTCGAAGTACAGCGGCGAGATGAGACTCTGTTCCAGCAGGCCGGCGAGGCTTTCGCGGAGCTGTGGCTCCGGGACGAATTCGCGGCACGCCACCACGAGCTCCGCCCATTCATGAAGGCGGGGATAGACCCGGCCGTCCTCGTCCAGGACGCAGCCCTCCGCGTCGAAGTCCTGCGACAGGAAGGCATGGAAGAGGCCCATCAGCCGGATCACCGCCGATGGGTCCGCCGGGTGGGTCCGGTAGAAGCGCCACAGGTCACTCCAGGTGAGATCACCTCGCCGGAGGTAGTTAAGCAGGTCCGGTCGGCCCGTGAGGGCGTAGCCGTGCCATCCCGGATCCGTGGAAGTGGCGTGAGTGGTCATTGACGACCTCCCTGTCCGACGGACGGGACGCGGCATGGCTCCCGTCCGCACCGGTTACCGACTCCTTCCCTGTCCGAGTACGGCTCACCTGCCCGCCGATCCGGCATTTTGCGACCGTGGCGGCCCATTCTCCCACCGGCTCCGTGTCCGAGGCGGCCCGCACCGCGCTGCGCGGGCTCCGGGCGCGGAGAGAGTGCCGGCTGCAGCCCGCGAAGCTTCCGGCCGGGCATTACCGCATGCGCCGCCCGGGGGAGTTGTCGTCCCGCAGGGGGTCGGCTACCATGGCCGCGAGATACCTGGAGGGAATGCGATGCCGCTGCGCCTGGATCTTGTATCGGACGTGATCTGCCCGTGGTGCTACGTCGGGAAGCGGAGAGTGGAGCGCGCGCTCGCGGAGCTGGGGGGAGAACAGACCGTGACGGTGGTGTGGCACCCGTTCGAGCTGAACCCCGACATGCCGCGGGAGGGGATGGCCCGCCGCGACTACCGGACACGGAAGTTCGGAAGCTGGGAGCGGTCGCAGGAGCTCGATCGCCGCATCGCGGAAGTGGGAGCGGCCGAGGGGATTCCCTTCGCCCACGCCCGGATGGAGTGCACGCCCAACACGCTCGACGCGCACCGGCTGTTGTGGCTGGCCCGGGAACAGGACCTCCAGAACGAGCTCGTGGAGCGACTCTTCCGGGCCTACTTCGTGGAGGGGATCGACATCGGCGATCGGGCCAGGCTCGCGGAACTGGCGGAGGCGGCTGGCCTGGATCGAGGGGCGGTCGAGGCGTTCCTGCGCGGCGGCGCGGGCGTGGAAGAGGTCCGCCGCGAGGAAGAGCAGTTTCGAGCGCTGGGGATCAGCGGCGTCCCGTTCGTGATCATCAACGGGATGCTGGCCGTCTCGGGCGCTCAGCCCTGGGAAGTGTTCGCCGCGGCGTTCGGGCAGGCCCTGGCGGAGGGCGCGCCGGAC
>CAYQDT010001137.1:0-1508 GCA_964416225.1 uncultured bacterium | reverse complement strand
ATCAAGGCGAACCGCTCGATCAAGTTCGAGAAGGAGACGCCGTTGAACAACCTGTTCCTCTCGATGCTGGACCGTATGCAGGTCCCGTGCGACCACCTCGGGGACAGCACCGGCCGCCTCGCGGACCTTTCCGAGATTGCCTGACCGTTTGCGGAATTGTGAAACAAAGGCGCCGTTCCCACCCAGGGTGGGAACGGCGCCTTTGTTTCCGGTTGGACCCGGAGCGGTGCGCCCGCCTTCCGGCCGCGCCGCCCGGTGGACGGCCCGCATGTGCACGACCCGACCGGTTTTCCCGCTGCTTCTCCCTGTCGCATTCGCGGCGGGTGCCTGCCTGGCAATCCTGGGGCCCGGGGCGGGTCAGGCACGGCCGGGCGGCGCCGGTGCGACCCCGGGCGGCTGGGTGCATCCCGCTCCTGGGGCGGACGCCGAGCCGGTCTGGGCGAGCACCGGCGGCCTCGGGATCGGCCTGTGGCCAATGCAGGGCCCCCGCGGCCTGCTCCGGGTCTACGCCCCGTACCTGGGACAGCAGCGTCCGCGAATGGTGAACTTCATCTCGATCGAGCCGATCGTCGACGGTCGGCGAGGACAGTCCGAGCTGGAGTTGGGAGCGCAGAGCGGCCGCCGGGGGCTTGCCATCTATACGGGCAACACTCCAGGCGAGGCGATGGCCGCAGCCCGTGGCGGCGAGCCGGCACGGGCCGCGGCCGGTACGGTTACCCGTGTCCACGGCGCGGAAGCTCTCGAGTTCTACCTCACCACGGAGCGGTTCCGCAACGGCGCCCGGCCGCTGATCCAGGTGCTCCTGCGCCGCGACCGCCCGCGGGAGGCGGCGTTCCGCCTCTACGCGGCCGAGGACAGTGCCCCGATGCAGGCGTGCGTCCTCTCGGCGACCATGGGGAACTACAGCCGCCTCCGGCATCTGTGGCTGCGCGGCGAAGTGGTCGATTCCCGTCAGGTGTGGCCGGAGTTCAACGCCGATCCGCTCGGGTTTGCGCCCTGGCGACAGTGGGACCGGCAGCGCCTCTTTCGAACGCACGGGGAACTCCTGGTCGCCGCTACGCCGGATGAAACAGACCCCGCGGCCGCCCGCTACGATGCCGACGTCCCGGGATCATGGCGGTATCAGGGCCAACCGGCCACCCAATACTGGCGGACGAGAGACCGCCGCGGAACGGTCGCGCGGGTCAACGGCCGGGTTACTTACTGGGGCGGCTCCCACCGGATCCCCGGAGGCGTCTCCTTTGAGAACTTCGAGCTCCAGGCGCCATTTTCGGCGGGCCAGGAGTTGCGCTTCGGCGTCTCCCCCGAGCCACCCGAGACCCTTGGTTTCGACGCAGCCTGGGAAAGTCGGCTTACGGACGGCCGTCGAGAGGCCGTTCCGGCGCCTCGTTAGGCAGCGCGGCGCCGTCCGCAGGGTCGAGCGCGCACGGGGTCCGCGACGGCAGGGGTGATAGCATTGCCATGCGCCCGGGCCGAAGGAAGCTCGTGGCTGCACGGAGTCCCCCACG
>CAYQDT010001136.1:0-1512 GCA_964416225.1 uncultured bacterium | reverse complement strand
CCGGCACGTAGCGGAGCTGCGCGCGGTGCGCGAACTGGCTGCGGATAAAGCCCGCGGCGCGGTTGAGGCTCTTGCCGGTCTTGGCGCGCTGGGCTTCGTCGCCCAGGACGCTGAAGTAGATCCGGGCGTGCCGCAGGTCCGGCGTCACTTCGGCGTCCGTGATGGTCACGAAGCCCACGTCCGGATCGCTCAGCTCGCGGCGGACGATGGTGCTGATCTCATGGACCAGCAATTCCTGTACCTTGCGTTGTCGTGTGGATGGCATGGCTTGAAACGATAACGGCCGGCGGGCCGGATGCCCGGCACGGCGACGGTGAGACCCGGCGCGGGAGGAGCGGGGCGTCTCCGGTGACGCCCGGGCGCGTGGGTTCGTCGCTCCACGCGTCGCTGCTGTTCTCGCGTCGAGTCTCCCTGTCGCGAGCGCCCGTCTCGGCGGGCGCTGCCGGCTAGAGAAATTCGACCTGCACGTTCGACACGTGCACCCGTGGGTTGGATTCTACCCAGTCGACCACCTTATTCAGCACCTGGTCCGCGAAGGGCTGGCTATTGCTGACGCATGCGATCCCGACGGTGGCCCGGCGCCAGATGTCGTTCTGGTCCACTTCCGCCGCGGAGACGTTGAACTTGCCGCGCATGCCTTCCAGCATGCTTTTCAGCACGGAGCGCTTGTCCTTCAGGGAGTTGGCCTCCGGAATGTACAGCTCCAGCGTGCACAGCCCTACGTGAATGGCCATGGATTGGGGTGACGCACCGGTCACCAATGTCGACGCGGGGCGCCGAATTGCTTGAGGAACGGGCGGTGATGAATCATCAGGACGGTCGCCGCCGGTCGGGGCGACAACCGTCCTGATGGGGTGGACGTGGGCCGGCGCAGAGCGGGACTACAGCTTCCGCGCCACCTGCTCCATTTCGAAGCATTCCAGGATGTCGCCCTCCTGGTAGGCGTTGAAGCCGTCCGTCATGATGCCGCATTCGTAGCCGGCGGCCATCTCGCGGACGTTCTCCTTGATGTGCCGGAGGCTGGAGATCTCCCCCTCGAAGATCTGGTCCCGGCCGCGGAGCACCCGCACCTCGGCGCCGCGGCGAATCAGCCCGTCGAGCACGTACGAGCCGGCGACCACGTTGTTGTTCGGCAGCTTGAACGTGGCGCGGACTTCCGCCCGGCCCAGCTTGACTTCCCGGTAAACCGGCGCCAGCAGGCCCGTCATGGCCGCCTCGACCGCGTCGATCAGCTCGTAAATGATCCGGTAGGTGCGGATCTCGATGCCCTGGTCCGTGGCCAGCCGCCGCGCCGCCGGGTCCGCCTTCACGTTGAAGCCGAAGACGATGGCATTCGACGCGGACGCCAGCAGGACGTCGCTCTCCCCGATGTTTCCGACCGCGCTGCGCAGGATATTGACCCGCACCTCGTCCGTGCTGAGCTTCTCGAGACTGTCCCGCACGGCTTCGGCCGAGCCCTGAACGTCCGCCTTGAGAATCAGGTTGAGCTCCTTCACGTCGCCGCGCTGGATC
>CAYQDT010001135.1:0-1513 GCA_964416225.1 uncultured bacterium | reverse complement strand
ACGCGGCTCCACGTGGAGCCGTGCCGCGGGTTCGAGAGTGCCGTCGGGTTGTGGTTGAAGGAGCAGAGCAAATCCGAATGAATGCAGGAGCGCGGCAGAAGTACGCGGGAGTGGAGCGGGTGCAGGGGGAGCTCGGGCCTACGGAAGCCCTGCACCGTCTCTGGCGCTACCTGCTCGGGCAGTGGCCGGCCGTGGTCTGCGGTCTCGTTTTCACGCTCCTCTGGTCGCTGGTCGACCTTAGCTACGCGGGACTCCTGGCGCTGTTCATCAAGGCGATCCAGAAGCATCGGCTGGAGAGCCTGAACCTCTTCACCGCCATTGGGATCCTGGTGTTTGCCGTAAGGGCGATCATCGGCTTCGCGATGAACTACTCCTGGCAGTATGCGGGGCAGAAGCTCACGCTGCGGCTCCGGAACGAGGTCTTCGCGCACCTGCAGAAGCTTCCGACCTCCTTCTTTGATCACCGCAAGACCGGCCAGTTGATGTCGTCCCTGAGCAACGACATCCCGGCCGTGAACACCATCCTCGCGGCGCTCCAGGACTCGATGAGCGCCCCCGTGAAGGTGCTCTTCGGGCTCATCGCGCTCTTCATCCTGAACTGGCAGCTGGCGCTCCTATCCGTGATCTGCCTGCCCCCGACCGCGCTGCTGATCATCCAGGCGACCAAGCGCATGCGCCGCTACCAGGGGCGCCTTCAGGAGAACCTCGCGGAGATCACCCAGCACGCCGAGGAGACGATCTCCGGCGTCCGCGTGGTGAAGGCATTCGCGAACGAGGAGTACGAGGTCAATCGCTTCCGGACCCACAGCCAGGCGGTCTTCCGCTCCCTCCTGCGAACCACCCGGCTCCGGCTGGCGACCGCCTCTTCCGTGGAGTTCCTGGGGGCGCTGGCCGTGATTCTGGTGCTGTACGTGGGCGGCAACCAGATTGTCCACCACGTCCACCGCTTTGACATCTCCCGCCTCAGCGCGTTTGTCGTGATCCTGCGCCAGGTGGCGGACGGCGCCAAGAACCTCGGCCAGATCTCCGTGAACATGGGTGCCGCGGGCGCCGCAGCCGACCGCGTCTTCACCCTTCTCGACATCAATAACGACCTCGTCGAAAAGCCCGAGGCGATCGAGCTGAAACAGATGGAGGGGCGGGTCGAGGTGGACCGCGTGAGCTTCGCCTACAGCGCCGGTATCCCGGTGCTGAAAGATATCTCCTTTGTCATGGAGCCCGGCGAGGTGGTGGCGCTGGTCGGGCCGACCGGCTCCGGCAAGACCACGGTGGCGGCGCTTATCCCCCGGCTGTACGACGTGACGGAGGGCTCCATCCGGATCGACGGCGTCGATATCATGGCACGCTCGACCGACATCAACGCCATGCGGCGGCGGATCGGAATGGTGTTCCAGTCCTTCAATCTCTACCCGCACATGACCGCGCTGGGCAACGTAACCCTCGCGCTGATGAAGGTCCTGCGCCGGCCGCGCAAGGAGGCCAAGCGGATGACGCTCTCTGCGCTCGATCGCGT
>CAYQDT010001134.1:0-1515 GCA_964416225.1 uncultured bacterium | reverse complement strand
GGCGAGGTGGGGGGCTCCAGCGCCGGACCCGGCTGCCGCCGGGTCCCACTCCGAAACGGCGCGGCGACGAGGAGCGCCAGGGAGAGCGCGCCCGCCAGCGCCAGCGCGGCGGCGGCCCGGACCGGCCCGCGAGCGGGATGGCCCCGCACGCGCTCGCCGGCGATGAGCGCCCGGGCCAGCTCCGCGCCCGCGGGAAGGCGGACGTCCGGCAAGGGCTCGTCCCGGAGCAGCTCCCGGATCCGCCGGAGCTGCCGCGCCTCCCGCCGGCAGCCGGGGCAGGCATCCAGGTGGGACTGCAGCGCCGCGCTCTCCCGCGGGGAGAGGTTGCCGTCCGGCAGCCGGGTCAGCAGCCGCGCCGCGCCGCGGCAGGCGGATCGCTCGCGAAAAGGTCCGATCATAGCGGCCCGTGCCTTCTGCCCGCGCTACTCCACACCCGGGGAGAACCTCCCCGCGCCGGCGGCTCTCTCTCACTCATTTCCATCATCCCATTCGTCCCGCAGAAGCTCGCGGAGCGTCCCCCGCGCGCGGTAGGTCCGGGCCCGGGCCGCCTCTTCACTGCATCCCAGCACCTGCCCGATTTCCCGGTAGCTCAGTCCCTGGTACTCCTTCAGCACCAGGGCGGCCCGCTGCTCCTCCGGAAGCTGGAGGAGCGCCGTCCGGACCAGCTCCCGCTGCTCGTCCCGCCGGCTCCGCCAGCCCTCCGACGACGGGGCGGCGGCCTGCATCAACCGCTGCTGCGCGCGCCGCAGCGAGCCCTGGCGGCGTAGCTCCCCGAGCGCGAGGTTACGGGCGATCGCCAGCATCCACGGGACGAACCCACCGGCCGGCCGGTAGCGGCCCCGCGCGCGGAAGATCCGCAGGAAGGTCTCCCCAACCAGGTCCTCGGCGACCGCGCGATCTCCCAGCAGGTGATAGAGGAAGCCGAACAGCCGGCTCTTGTGCCGGTCGAACAGGATCGCGAGCGCCTCCGCCTCCCCCTCCGCCATACGGCGCATGAGGTCGTCGTCCGGGGCGGCGGTGGGCAGCACGAGTTCCATGGCGAGCTCTGGCACAATCCACCCGGTGTACGCCCGGAGGGGCTCATCCGTGACGCGGCTCCGAAGAAAAACACGGAAGCACCGCAGAAAGGTCGCTGCCGGCCCGGGAGCGGGCGAGCCGGGACGGCAGCGCCGCCCTTCGCCGCCGCTCGGCGGTATGAACTGTTCATACCCTCTCCCGGCCTACCGCAGCACTCACCGGCCAGCGGGCTTCGCATCCCCGCCGGCTGGACCTGGACCCGGACGACCGCGGCCCCTCCCCCAGCCGCCGGAGGCGGAAAAGCGGAAATCCCCCAGTGGCTGCCAGCCGAGAACCCCTTCCCAGCCGCCAGAGGCGGCAAACCCCGGGAATGCCTCCGCCGATCCCCACCAACGCAGCGGAATGAAAGCCCGCAGCCGCCAAAGGCAGCAAAGACTGTGACGCCCCAGCGGGGGGCGTGGCTCGACAGCGCTCCTCCCCACCCGTGAGCGCCCGCTG
>CAYQDT010001133.1:0-1518 GCA_964416225.1 uncultured bacterium | reverse complement strand
CCCCCTCCGGTGGCAAGCTATTACCCACACGGACGGAACGGCGACACGACATGGAAGTGAATTTTTTCACAGTGCGGCTGCTGGCCATGGATGTCGACGGAGTCCTCACGGACGGCACCGTCACCTGGGGCGTGGACGGCGCCGGCGAGCTGCAGGAGCTGAAGGGTTTCAACGTCAAGGACGGCCTGGGGATCAGCCTGGCGCGGGCCGCCGGCCTGGAGGTCGCCTGGATCACGGGCCGGCGCTCGGCCATCGTGGAGCGGCGGGCGGCGGAGCTGGGCGTCCGGGAAGTGGCCCAGTGGGCCCGGAACAAGCGCGTCGTGCTGGAAGAGCTGACGGGGCGCCTCGGCCTGGCCCGGGAGCAGGTCCTCTATATCGGCGACGATCTGAACGACCTCCCCGCCTTCGGCGCCGCCGGGATCCGCGTCGCGGTGGCGGACGCCGTCGCGGAAGTGCGCCAGGCGGCCGACTGGGTAACGAAGGCCTCGGGCGGCGCGGGAGCGGTCCGCGAGGTGGCGGAGCAGGTGCTCCGGTCCCAGGGCCGCTGGGAAGAAGCCGTCGCGGCTTTCATGGCGCGCCTGGACGCAGAGCAGGCCGGGCAATAGAGGCAAGGCGGCGGCACCGCGAGATCCCTGATGGACCTCACCATCATCCATACCAACGATACCCACGGTCGCCTGGCCGGCACACAGGCGGGCAAGCCCCTTCCCGTGGCGGCCCGGCTGCGGGAGCTGCTGGCGGAGTATCCGGGGGCGATCTACCTGGACGCCGGCGACACGGTCAGCGCGGGGAACCTCGGCGTCCGTCTCGGCGGGGAGCCGGCCCTCGACGTGCTCAATGAGCTGGGCGTCGCGGCGATGTGCCTCGGAAACCGGGAGACGCATCCGCGCCGGGAGCTCTTCCCCAGGAAGGTCGACCGTGCCCGCTTCCCGCTCCTCTCGGCGAACATGGTCGCCAAGGGCGGCGCGCCGCTGCCGGTCCGCCCGCATGTGATCGTGGAGCGCGGGCCGGTGCGGGTGGGCGTCTTCGGCGTGAGCGTGCCGATGTTCACCCGCAAGCAGTGGTCGCAGCCCCTCTGCGACTACTGGTTCGACGACCCGCTCCAGGCGGCGCGCGAGCAGGTGCTGGAGCTCCGGCCGCGGGTGGAGGTCCTGGTGGCGCTCACCCACATCGGCTACCGGCTGGACCAGGAGCTGGCGCGGCGGAACCCGGAGCTGGACCTCCTCATCGGCGGCCACAGCCACACCGACCTGGAGGCGCCCACGTGGGTCGGCACCGTTCCCGTGCTGCAGGCGCGCGCGCACGGCTTCTATGCCGGCATTGCCCGCCTGCATGTCGATGCGAGCGGCGCGCGCCTGGTGAGCTGGGAGAAGCGCCCCCTCCGGGACGATATCCCCTCCGGACCCGCCGCGCCCCGTGCTCCCGGAGGGGCTGCGCGAGAGGATACGAACAGCGGCGGCTGACCCGCGAGCAAGCAGCCGGATCCCGGTAAAAGCCCCCGGCCGTCCCGGATCCGTC
>CAYQDT010001132.1:0-1520 GCA_964416225.1 uncultured bacterium | reverse complement strand
ATCATCCGTTTGCAGGACGTCCGACATGTTCCAGTCGGAAAAATCATCCTCAGAGGGGACCTCGAGGGAGAGGGAGGTGTTGAGGGGCAGCTGTTTCTGACGGGTGGCCGCTTTGATGGCGGTGATGATGTGGCGGTGGATACAGACCTTGGCAAAGGCGGGGAAGGAAGTGGCCTTTGCCGGCTTGTAGTCCACGATGGCCTGCCAGAGGCCGATCATGCCGACCTGGAGCAGGTCTTCCCGCTCCGCCCCGACCAGGAAGTAAGACTTCACTTTGGAGCGGACCAGGTTGCGGTACTTGTAGAGCAGGTGCTCCGACGCATCCTGATGGCCCAACTGTGCCCAGCGAACGACGTCCGCATCCGGCCAGTTCGAATAACGGCTGCCGGCGGCGCCGGCCATCATTTCGTCGGTGAGATCAACCAGGCTTCTCACGCGCCCTCCTCGTTCAACAACAAACCAAGAGATGGTTGACGCCGGTTGAACGCGGAGCGCCCCCCGGCGCACCGGAAACGAACCGGCGGATAACGTAGGATCAGCGATCGCCGAGCGAGGCGCTGGATCCGGTTTGGGTGACCATGTTCAGCAGCGGATCGATTACCTGACTTTGCCGCTGGGAGCGAGGTGGGGGACCGCTGACTCCGCGGAAGGTTTCATTGGAGCCCGGCGCCGCCTAACCGCAGGCTTTTTTCGTAGATCTAGCGCCGCCCGGCTTCCGTCAAAGGAGGGATCGCAATCTTCCTGCCGCCCGCCATCCGAGGGACCCCGGCCTGGACGAAGGCTTGATTGCTGCTGAATTATACAGACCCCTCCGGCAGTTGCCAAGCATGCGCCGCAGGAGAGATTCGCTGCCTCGCCAATCCGTGCAACCGCCGATTCTCCGGCCGCCGCGCCGCCCCGGTCGCCTGCTCGCTCTGTAATCCTCATTACGGGAGCCGCCGGATTCAGCGTTCCCGCTTCCATTATCGTTGCCTTCAGATTCTTTATCCAGCTTTCGAATGACTTACTTCCGCGGCAGTTCCGGGGTGGGGATGAAAAGCCGGCGGGCTTCCGTCGGCGGGGCGGGGCAGCGATACCCGCTCACCGCCTGTACCGGATCTCTCCGCCGACAACGGTCATGCCGACCGCAATCCGCTGGATCTCCGCGGGTCTCACCGTTCGCGGGTCCTCTTCCAGAACCACGAAATCCGCATGCTGTCCGGCTGCCAGGAGCCCGGCACCCTCCGGCGCGCCGCGCAGGCGGTAGCTGCCCTCGCTGAAAAGGCGGAGCGTGTCCTCCAGGGGAAGGGACTCATCCGGCGACCATTCCGGCCGGTGGACGGCCTGTCCGATGGCTGCCAGCGCGTTCATGCTCTCTACGGGACAGTCCGTACTTCCGGCCAGCGGGATGCCGGCCTCCCAGAGGGTGCGGAAGGCGTAGCAGCCGCGGGCCCGCTCCGGCCCCAGCCGCTCCGCGGTCCAGTGATCGGAGCGCGCGAACTGCGGCTGAATGGCGGCGCCCACAGCCAGCTCCCGCATGC
>CAYQDT010001131.1:0-1522 GCA_964416225.1 uncultured bacterium | reverse complement strand
CGGTCTCCAGTGCCGGCGTCGACGCCGGCTGAGCGTTGGATGGTACGGTAGGGGCGATCCCGGTTCGGTCAGGTATCGTTCCCGGCGGCTGCGCAGCGGGCCGAGAACAATACGGGCGGAAGCTCCGGGATTCGAACGGCGGTCGAAACACCGCGTATTCCCACCGCTGCGTCGGGATTGGGCGAGTAAAAAGTCGGACGATTGAAATCCTGATTATTCAGCGCGATAGGTCGCTTCCACGCGCGCTGCACACTCCCCGTACGCGACCCATTTCCAATTTTTACGCCCAACTTTTTCTACCGCAGCTCTCGACAACTCTGCGAGATACCAGCGCAATGGCCCCCCTACCCCAGGGAAAGGAGTTTTCTCCCGGTCCGGACGCCCGGGAACGTGCATGGTCCGACGGTGCCGGTCCACGGATCCGGCTGGACGGACGGGGTAAACCCCACGGGAGAACGCGCGGCGCGATCGGAAAAGGCAGGCATTGAACAACGGTAGCTTTACGGCTGTCCGCGGTGCGTTCGCTGCAGATTCCCGACGCTGAGTAGGCGTGACAGTTCGTCTGAACGGGCGCCAATAAGCGATCAATTTGGGGCAGGTTGCTTCTGGAAAAGGCTCGGCTAGAGGCGGTTTGTACTTCGCTCGGATTCTATTTCGAGTGAGTGATTCTTCAATGGGATGCGGTTTCGGGCAGGCTCTGCCGCCGCGAGAGCGTCCTCGCCACCAACACCTCGTCCATCTCCGTCACGCGGCTGGGCGCGGCAAGCGGGCGCCCGGAGCAGACGGTCGGGATGCACTTCTTCAATCCGCCCGCGGTGATGAAGCTGGTGGAGGTGGTGAGCGGGCTGCGCACGGCCCCGGCCGTCGTCGCGGAAACGTGCGCCCTGGCGGAGCGGCTGGGGAAAGTGCCGATCCAGTCCGAGGACCGGCCGGGCTTCCTTTCGAATCGCATTCTCATGCCGATGCTGAACGAGGCATTCTTCGCGCTGCAGGAAGGCGTCGGGACGGCCGAGGCGATCGATCAGGTGATGAAGCTGGGAATGGCCCACCCGATGGGGCCGCTGGAGCTGGCGGACTTCATCGGCCTGGATGTGGTGCTGGCCATTCTGGAAGTCCTCCACGCGGAGCTGGGCGACTCGAAGTACCGCCCATGCCCCGTGCTGCGGAAGCATGTGGAGGCCGGCTGGCTGGGGCGGAAGACCGGCCGCGGCGTGTACATCTATCCGGAGAAATAGGCGGGACGCGCTGCGGGACCGGGCGGCGCTCCGCGGCGATCGGAGGATGGTTCGGGGGTCCGTACAGTCACGCGCTTCGCCATGGGGTCAGCGGGGGCTGCGTACCCCTGCGGAGGCATTCCCGGCGCTAATTGCTCCTCCCGTCCCTCCCGCGACGGAGGGTTCCTCTGGTCGCTTCCTTGATCTGGGCTTTGTTGGTGGCTGCTTGCTTGTCACGCCGGCTCTCTTTTCAGCCGGGGGTTCGGGCGGGTACCGCTGGGCGAGGCACCCCCCGGGCCCTAATCGCT
>CAYQDT010001130.1:0-1530 GCA_964416225.1 uncultured bacterium | reverse complement strand
GGCGGCACCAAGGGCCTGGAGGCCAACATCAGGGCCGGCAACGTCGGCTCCGTGCACCTGGTGATCCTCGGTTTTTCGTGCGGTGAGGGGCCGGGGCCCGCTTCTCCGGGAGACATCCGCGCCTTCGACGTGCGTACCGGACAGCAGCGGTGGATCTTCCACACCGTGCCCCGGCCCGGTGAATGGGCGCACGAGACCTGGGAAGGCGACTCCTGGAAAGAGCGCGGCGGCGCCAACGCCTGGAGCGGCCTCACCGTCGACCCGCGCCACGGGCTGGTCTTTGCCGGCCTCGGATCTGCGAGCTTTGACTTCTACGGCGGCGACCGCAAAGGGGACAACCTCTATGCGAACTGCATCCTGGCCCTCGACGCGCGCACCGGCCGGAGGGTCTGGCACTACCAGACCCTCCGCCATGACCTCTGGGACCACGACCTCCCGTACCCGCCGGTCCTGCTCACGGTGCGGCACAACGGCCGCACCGTGGAGGCCCTGGCGCAGGTGACCAAGACCGGCCACGTGTGGGTGCTGGACCGCTTCACCGGGCAGCCGCTCTTCCCGGTGGAGGAGCGATCGGTCCCGCCCTCGGACGTTCCGGGTGAAGCAGCGGCCACGCGGCAGCCGCTCCCGCTGAAGCCGCCGGCCTTCGTGAAGCAGAGCTTCGGGCCGGAGGACGTTTCGGACATCGACCCGGACACCCATGCCCAGCTCCTCGAGCGGCTGAAGACGCTCAAGACCGGCCCGATCTTTACTCCGCCGACCATGCAGGGAACGGTCACGAGCCCGGGCTTCCACGGCGGAGCTAACTGGTCCGGCGCCTCCTACGATCCCACCTCCGGGCTCCTCTACGTCAACGCCAACAACGTCCCCAACCTCGTCCAGATCACGAAGGCCAAAGCGGACGCCGGCTATCCGTTCGGCCATGCCGGCTACCTTCGCTTCCTGGACGCGCATGGCTATCCGGGGGTAAAGCCGCCGTGGGGCACGCTGAATGCCATTGACCTGAACCGCGGCGAGATGGCGTGGCAGGTCCCGCTCGGCGAGTTCCCGGAGCTCAAGGCGAAAGGCGTGCCGCAGACCGGGACCGAGAACTTCGGCGGGACGATTGTCACGGCCGGGGGCCTGGTCTTCATCGGCGGGTCCAAAGACGCGAAGTTCCATGCCTTCGACAAGCAGTCCGGCAGGCTGCTCTGGGAGAGTTCGCTCCCGGCCGGCGGGTACGCCACGCCCTGCACCTACGCGGTGAACGGCCGCCAGTACGTGGTGATCGCCGCGGGCGGCGGCGGCAAGCTCGGCACGAAGTCCGGCGACAGCTATGTCGCGTTCGCGCTGCCCACCCCGCCCGGAGGTCATTGACGCGAGACGCGCCGAGCGACACCGGCAGACACCGAAGGGCGTTGCGCGGAGGGAGCCGCGAGAAACCGGAGCGGGCGCTGCGGATCCGCGCGGCGCGTCTTCGGATGCAGCTCCCCTGCTCTCGGAAGCGGGATGAGGGCGCGCTCCGGTTTCGCTTCGGTGCTCACTGGGTCGAAC
>CAYQDT010001129.1:0-1531 GCA_964416225.1 uncultured bacterium | reverse complement strand
ACAGGTCGTCGGCTCCATCCAGGCGCCGCTCACCGGCCTCGTCTTCACGCTCGGCGGATTGCTGAGCGAGCTGGTGATGACGATCCAGGCCATCCATGACCAGCAGGCCAACCCGGAAGGGGCGGCTTGAGGCGGGATGGACGGATGGGACTTCCGGTAGCGGCCTACCGCCGCGGATGCCGGAAGCAAATGATTCGAAGTTTATCCGCGGGCGGCTTTGAGCCGGCGGATCGGTATACACAGGAGAACGATCGTGGCCCTTTCCAAGGAAGAGATCATTGACGCGATCAGCCAGATGTCCGTGCTGGACCTGGTTGAGCTGAAGGACGCGCTGCAGGAGAAGTTCGGCGTGAGCGCGGCTTCGTTTGCCCCCGCCGCCGCGGCTCCGGGCGCCGCTCCGGCCGCCGCCGCCGCAGAGGAGGCTCCTACCTCCTTCAACGTGGTGCTGACCAGCGCCGGCGCCAACAAGATTCAGGTGATCAAGGCCGTCCGCGAAGTGACGACCCTGGGCCTGAAGGAAGCCAAGGACCTGGTCGACGGCGCGCCGAGCGCGGTGAAGGAAGGCGTGAACAAGGACGAGGCCGATTCCCTGAAGAAGAAGCTGGAAGAAGCCGGCGCTTCCGTGGACATCAAGCCGGCGTAAGCTGGGCTTTCCACGCAGAATCAAGAAACCGGCTGGGCGCTTGCCCGGCCGGTTTCTTTCATATGGGCACGCCGCGACGGCGCTTCGCTACCGGGAAGCGGCGGCGGCGCCGTCGATGTCCTGAAAGCTGAACTTCCGCTCCACGTTTGGGTACTCGCGACCGTCCACCTCCGCGTACGGGTAAACGAAGTAATTGAGCGGCTTCCCCTTCTGGGCAGGCGCCAGCACCACGTTCCGGCCCCGGCTGAACTGAATCCGGTTTTCGTCGTGGTGGCCGTAGTAGTAGTTCTTCGTCGCCACGCTCCCCAGCGCCAGCGCTTTGGAGCCTTCGCTGCTGTCCACGGGAACCCATCCGCGGCCCCGGACATACAGCTCGGCCCAGCAGTGGTAGCCGGGAATCTCACCGGCGCCGCGCCGCTCCGGCAGCGGGAACCCGATGGCGAACCGTGCCGGGATGCCCTCGCTGCGCGCCATTCCGATGATCAGCGCGTGGAAGTCCGTGCAGTTGCCGCGCTTCGCGTCACATGCAAAGAGCGCGTCGCCCCGGCCCCATCCGGTCCCGCTTTTGTCATACTTCATCATCGCGGTGACCTTCTCATAGATGGCCCGGCTCTTCTCCGCATCGGAACGGAGCCCCTTCGTGGCCTCAACCGCCAGCGACCGCACCGCCCCGTCCAGCGGGACCAGCGGCTCCGGCTGCAGGTACGCTTTCGCTTCGGACGCGGTGAGCCTTTCCGTTTCCCCGACGCTCTCGCGGCGGGTAGCCGTCACCACCATGGAAACCTCCAGCGGGAGCTGCGTTCGCGCCACGTGCACGTAGGCATCCATGTTCCCGGTCCGCGGGTTCTTCGCCAGAGTGACGGGAACCGGGGCGCTCAGCGTCACCTG
>CAYQDT010001128.1:0-1536 GCA_964416225.1 uncultured bacterium | reverse complement strand
GGGCGAATCACCATGGAGCCGCGGACGGGGCTGTAGTCCGCCAGCTTCGCCTTCCGGACGACGTCCGTGTACCAGCGCGAGAAGTTGTCTTCCTGTCCGCCCAGCTCTTGGACGAAATCATCGCGGTCCGCCATGCCACCCTCCAGGCCGGCAAGCCCCCCGATCGGGCGGCCGGCAAGATACCGCGCTATGGTGACATGCTCCACCCGGCAAGTCAACTTCGCGGGTCTCGGGCACTGGGGCTCGGGCTCCGGTGGTGAAAATCTTCGCGGTGAGCCGCCCGCCGCGGGTAGAATGGGGTGCCATGCCTGAAGGCGATACTCTCTTCCGCACCGCGGTGACGCTCCGCAAGGCGCTCCTGGACCGGACGGTGACGCGGTTCGATACCTCCGTCGAGGAGGTGGCGGCGGTGCTGCGCCGCTGCCCGATGGTCGGCCGCACGATCCGCGCCGTGGAAGCGCGCGGCAAGCACCTGCTGATCACCCTGGCGCCGCCGGGCGGCGAGGCCGCGGAAGAGCGGACGATGGTCCTCCACACGCACCTCCGGATGACCGGCTCCTGGCACATCTACCGGCCCGGGGAGGCCTGGCAGAAGCCGGAGCGGTACGCGAAGGTGGTGATCCACACCGCGGAGTTCGTGGCCCCCTGCTTCAGCGCGCCGGTGGTGGAGCTGCTGACGGAGTGGCAGGCGAAGCGGCACCCCTCCCTGGCCGGTCTCGGCCCGGACGCGATGACCGAGAGCTTCGATCCGGAAGCCGCCTTCCAGCGCCTGCGCCGCTACCCGGAGGTGGAAATCGGGGTCGCGGTGATGAACCAGAAGGCGATGGCCGGCGTGGGGAACGTCTACAAGTCGGAGGTCCTCTTCATCCGCCGCACCTCTCCGTTCCTGAAGGTCCGGGAGCTTTCGGACGACCAGCTCCGCGGCCTGATCACGGAGGCCCACCAGCTCCTGCGCCTCAACGAGAGCTGCGGCGAGCGGCAGACCCACTTCTCACTCCGCCCGCACGAGCGCCTCTGGGCCTACGGCCGCAGCGGAGAGCCGTGCCGCGTCTGCGGGGCGCGGATCCGCATGCGCCGCCAGGGCCTCGATGCCCGCTCGACCTACTACTGCCCGCACTGCCAGTCCACTCCGTGACTCTTCCACCACGGAGCCACGGAGCGCCGGGAGGCTCACCAGCACGCCGCGGTCGAATCGCGGGCAGGATCCGGGGGCTCACCGCGCGCTCAGTGATGCCGCATTCGTCGCCGCGCAGCGATCCGGGTCCAACCCCCACTTCCACGTCTGCTGGAAGACCCGAGCCCCGGGGCCCGGATCCCGCGTCGCGGGTCCCGTCTCGGTGTCTCCGTGTCTCCGTGAGGGCGTGGTGCAACATCCTCCGGATCTGCGGTAAAGATAGCGATCCCGCGGCGACCTCGGGGGCGGTGGTGCCGCGGTGGGCAGGGGACCTACGGTGAAAAGAGGCCCTGCGGGCCCCTTTTCATGCGTCACCGGCGGCATAGTGCCAGCGTCAACTCCGTGATGAAAATCCGATCCCT
>CAYQDT010001127.1:0-1537 GCA_964416225.1 uncultured bacterium | reverse complement strand
AGGCGAGGGACTGCACCCGGCCGTAATCTCGGCGGTTGAACGCGTCCAACATCCCCGCGGACATCTGGAGTTCCGCCACGCCCGCCTGCTCGTAGTAGTTGTCCAGGTAGCGGCATGCTTCCGGCACCGGCGGCTTGGTCCGCTTGAAATTAGTCCAGAAGATGTTCTGTGCCCGCAGCGTCTTCAGATACTGGGCTTGCGGCTGGGCATACTGCGCCATCTTTTGGTCGAAGCTGGGATCGTCCGGGTTCAGCAGCACCTGGAAGAACTGCTGCATCTGCGCCATGCTCTCGTTGACGCCGGCCTGGTGGAGCTGCTCCCGCTGGTCTTCCACATAATGCAGCCAGCGCAGGTACCGCTCGATGGCGGGATCGGCAGCCGGGTCCGGCGGCGCCTGCTGCGCGACCATCGGCGCGCTGGGCCGCGGCGCCACGTTGGGAGCGGCGGTCACCGGCGGCGCCTTGGGCGTGGCAACGTTGGGCGCGGCGATCATCGGCGGGGCATTGGGGGTCTGCACGCTCGGCGCCATCACCACGCTGCCTCCCTTGTGCGGCGCAGCGTTCGGCGCCATCAGTACGGAGGGGGCCATACCATCCGGGCTCTGAGGCGCACCGGTGATAGGCCGGCCATTCGGCGGCGGCACGGCGTTCGGGGCGGCCACCACGCCCGGACCCGCAGGCGGCGCGGCCGGATTCGCGGCCTGGGTCACGCCGGAGCCGCTGGGAATGAACGGGACCTTACCCGCCAGCAGGGAGGTCCCTCCCTTCTTCCCGCCCGCCACCATCACGCACGCACCCACCACGCCGGCCAACAGCAGCACCAGGATGCCCAGCAACAGCGCGATTGGTTTCTTGCGCGGCTCCGCGGGGATAGCCGCGGCATAAGCTTGCGGCGCGGCCGGAGGGTAGCCGGGAGGCGCGGCGGGCTGCTGCCCATACGGCATCTGGGTCCGCTGCGCCTGGGGCGGCCCCGGCATTTGCGTCCGGTGCTGTGGTGCCGGCTGCGGCGCCGCGCCAATGGCTGACCCGCACACGTTGCAGAAGCGGCTCCCGTTCGGTAGCGCCGCGCGACAGTTCGGGCACTGCATGCTGGATCTCTCCCTTCTGGTTCGAGCCCAGAAATACGGAAGCACCCGACACCGCCAGCCGGCCTTCGGGATGGATAGGAGAATTATAGGAGCTGCCGCACCTCGCGTCTACGCGCACCGGGATGCGGGAATGCAAGGAGGCAGCCAATAATTAGACGCCGTTCTCCTCCGGTAGTTCCACGCGGGTCCAGAAAGCGCCTGCCCCGCTTTCACCGGATTCGCCGATCCGCGATTCATTCGCGCGGCGATTGGGCGCTGTCCGGCGCCAGGACGTCGTTGATATCCAGCGACACCGTGCGGCGAGCCAGGGTCAGATCGAAAAGTTCCGCGGTCACGGCGCCCAGAAGCAGCGTCACCCCCAACACAAAGAGACCCAGTACCCATCGATCCCAGAATGGGACGCGGCGAGTAAGCGTCAGCACGAGCACCATTCCCACGAACGCTGCCACG
>CAYQDT010001126.1:0-1543 GCA_964416225.1 uncultured bacterium | reverse complement strand
GGCCGCCAAGCTCCGCCAGCGCGACCCCGTAGTAGCGCTGCATGGTCACGCTGTCCGGCACCAGGTCCGCCGCCTCGCGCAGGTCCGCCAACGGGTTTCCGCTGGGTCGCCCTCCCCGTCCCCGCATGCGCGGACTGCGCTTGCGGCCGGCTCTCCGCTGCGGTACCAGCTCTTCGGAGAGGGAGAGGCCCTGCGCCTTCCCGTGGCGGAGGCGGAAATTCAGCACGCCCTGCGAGAAGAACTGGAAGCCCCGCCCCGGATCGTTGGGCGTCGAGGGGGTCTCGATCCGCGCCGTGAGCTGGAACAGCACGAACGCGCCCGCCAGCGCAAACAGGGTGCGGCGGGCCACATCCGTGATCAGCCCGAGGCGGGTCTCCGTCCGGGCGGCCTCGTCCCGGAGGGCGCGAAACAGCAGCGGCAGGGTCAGGACGGCGAACCCGAGCCGCAGCAGCTCGAGCGCCGACGGGCCCCGCTGGCCGAGCAGCAGCAGGCTGGGGAGCAGCGCGGACGCCCCGCCGAGGCACCCGTGAGCGTAGTCAAGCGCAGCAGCCGGATTCACGGCGCGTGCCCGGGGACGTTTCGCATGGTCCCCGCGGGGAGGTGCTCCCGCGGCAGAGCGGCGCGCTCATGCCAGAGCCGCTCCCACTCGTCGCGCTGGATCGCCATGTCGATCAGCAGCGGGCGAACGAGGCCGTACTCCCACTGGAAGAGATGGCGGATGCTCTCGTACTGCGGCTTGACGAAGATGCCGGCGTAATCCGTCTGCGGCTCTCCCCAGCGCTGGCTGCAGCGGCGGAATCCGCACTTCTCATAGACGCGGAAGGCGCGCTCGTTGAACGCGGCCACGTCCAGGTAGAGCGTGCTCATCTTCATCGCGCCGAAGTAATAGCCCAGGAACGCCCAGAGCGCGTCGCTGCCCAGGCCCGCCCCAAGCCGCTCCGGATGAAAGGAGATGCCCAGCACCGCCGCCCCGAGGCGCCAGTCGATCTCGCGGAGCGAGATCCGCCCCACCAGGGTCTCCTCCAGATCGTCCACGGCATACTGCCGGGAATCGGGGGAGTAGAGACGCTGCTGGAAGTACGTGTCCCGCTGCCGGCAGGTGAACTGCGGCGCATTGTAGCTCTCGAAGAGCGGGTCCCGGTGCCGCGGCCAGGCAATCCACCGGTCGACGTCGGCGCGCTCGAAGTCCCGAACCACGGTCCGCGCGCCGCGCGCCAGGGCTCGCGTGCCGGTGGACTCGCGCGGGGGGCTGGATTGACTCCGCCGTGCAAACAACATCATCCCTCCAGGAGCTGTGGCGGAGCACCGTTCGTGCACCCTGCACCGCGGTCATCCCTCCACGCACCCTTTGTAACTATAGCGCAGACCGCCATGACCTGAGGGCGGCCCTCCGGCGCGGCGCGGCCGTCACCCATGGCTCCGCGCCTCCCCCGGCATCCCGCGCCCCCCCCGGCATCCCGGTCCCGCCGGCGGATCGCGCAGGAGTGGAAACGGCGGCGTGGAACTGTGCCGGCGGGGGCGCCGGCAGGCCGCCGCTACTCCC
>CAYQDT010001125.1:0-1549 GCA_964416225.1 uncultured bacterium | reverse complement strand
TGGAGACGTAGCCCTTCTCGACGAGCGCCGGCAGCCAGAAGAACGCCGCGAGGCCCAGCCCCAGCCCAACGCCCGCCGCGGACGCCAGCGACTGTTTCCCGCGGAACGGAAGGAGCGCCATCGCCAGGAGCAGCGGCACGGCGAGGAGCGCGGTGACGTTGTGGGAGAGGGTGAGGAGGGCGACCGGAATCGCGCCCGCCGCCACCTGACGCCCGGGCGCCCGGTCGCCGTCACGCGTCACGGCCCAGACCCCCAGCGGCAGCCAGACGAAGCAGAGCGCTTCCGCCAGGTCGCCGCGGGTGTAGAGATCCACCAGGAGGTAGCCGCTGGTGGCGTAGCCGGCCGCCGCCGCCAGTGCGGGTAGGAATCCGCACCGCTCGCGGACCAGGGTGAACATCGCGCCGCCGGCGCCCGCGAAGATGAAGAGCACCAGCGCCTTGAGGGCCGAGACGTAGGAGAGCCCCGCGAGCCGCGCCGGCTCCGCCAGGTAATAGCTCAGCGGGGCATAGTAATTGAGAAACGGATAGCCGAAGCCCCAGGCGAACTGCGGGAAGAGGCGCGGGTACCACACCCCCGCCCGCAGCTCTCCATCCAGGGCCCAGAGCCGGTGGGCGTATGCCAGGCCTTCGCTGGTGGCGCACCATCCGGGCACGCGGAGGAGCGGCAGGACGGCCGCCGCCGCCACGCCCAGGATGAGCGTCCCACCCAGCACTCCCTCCCACCGCCGCGGCCGCGCCGGCCCCGCCGCGGGAGCGGCCGCCGGCGGCGGGGAGAGGATTCGGGCCGCAAGTCGCAGCACGGCCAGTGGCAGCGCCTCGCAGAGCTGCACCGCCCCGCGCGTGAGCGCCGGCGCGCCGGGAGCCTCGACCGCGGCCGCGGCGGCCCGGTAGCCGTACGCGGCCCACGGCCCCAGGCCGGACATGAGAATCCAGGGCGTGCCCAGGTCCCGGGCTAGCCGCTCCGGCGACCACTCCTTCCGCGGGGGCACCCGCACCACCCCGAGCCAGAGCAGGGCATCGACCCCGGTGGCGCCCCCGGCCCATGACGGAGCCCACGGCGGGTCCGGGAGGAGGTAGCGGAACTCGCGGAGGAAGCCGAGCACGACGCCCAGCGCGACGCCATACATCAGGACCATCACCGCGCGCGCCGCCGCGGCTTCGCGGCTTCCGGAGGCCGGCGCGGCGAGACGGCGCGCCGGATGCTCCACCGCCGCCGCGACCCACTGGCGGCCGGTGGCGCGGCGGATCCCCCACGCGAGGAGCAGCGCGGCGATCAGGGACGGCGCTTCGACGGGGTACATAGACGCCCTCGGTGTTCCGGAGCCGGGACGCGCCGGGTCACCCGTTGCTGGAGTTCCGAGCCGCCCGCGCTCCCGTGCGTGGCCGGCAGCGGCCGGACGGCAGCCCGGCGGCGATCCGGAGCGCGGTCAGCGTCCGATCTCGACCACGCCGTTCTTCGTTTCCCAGCGGAACCGCAGCAGCGGCTCCGGCGCCGCCCAGAGCATGTTCACCGCCACGCCGATGTGGAAGGCCGGATCGACGAGATCGAA
>CAYQDT010001124.1:0-1553 GCA_964416225.1 uncultured bacterium | reverse complement strand
ATCGGAACCGAAATCGTGAGGTCGCCACGAATACACCCGGTTTTCGGGGCCCGGTGCGCGTTTTCAACCGGTGGCTCGAGCCCGGCGCGTCGGGCAAGCGCTTCCGGTGTGCGGTTACAACCAGATTCGGCGGACCGCACGGCAGGCAGCATCAGGGGCGAGTTCCGGACACGCCCCACGGAGCCGCCGCACAATCCAGGCATGCTGCTTGCTTGCTGAATGCAGGGCGGTGTTTGGACCCCATAAGAACGCGGCTCGGCGGAGATAGCCGTGTGCCCGCAAGCAACCACTCCTCACCGGTACGCTGACGGCTCCCAAGCCAAAGGTCGTGCTGATTTGAGATCCGGACCGGCGCACCCTGCGGCAGTCGGATATCCAGCATCTGTAGAGCCTCACGGGCGAAAAGGGAGCTGGCCGGGACTGAGTTGTGCCCGCCTGGCAATGAGCCTCACGGCGACGGCGGCCCTGCCTGACAGCCGTCAGGTCCCATCCTCATAGAAAACGGTCTCATAGCCCTCAGCCCAGCTATCCCGGTCCAACGTGAATCGGTCGATATTAAAGCCGTCGAGTGCGTCGCGAAAGCCGGGCTTCGACGAAAAACGCGCAAGCGCCTCCTCGGCGGCCGACTGGCTGGAGTAGACGCCGAGATCCTTGTAGATCTCGGTCTCGTCGTTCAAAACATGGGTATGTTGGAGAACGAATACACAATCTTCCATGTTGGATACGCCTCATAACCCAGGCCCCCTCGGGGCGATCCAAGATCAAGGCAACCAACCGGCGAGGACGCTGCGCCGGCGGACCCGGGCCGTTTTGACGACGGCCTCGGGCGGAGCTCGCACGGTCTCAGATGATCGGTCACTCGACATGACGCACCATTGAACGTGATGACCGATCACTGAACGTGGCGGACCGGAAGAGACGCAGCCCTCGCCGGCCGGGAGGGACCGTCGGCTGCCGTGGAAGGTGCGCTCCCCTGGATTGCAGTATCTACTCAGGTCCTCCGCTTCCTCCCCGAATCCGCAGCCGTATGAATGTTTCCGTCCGTTCCTGGCTTCGCCGGCTCGTCCCGCCGCCCGTCCGTCGCATGCGCGGCCGGCTGGCGCTGCTGGACCTCCTCGAGAGTAGCCTCTACGTCAGCCCACCGGATGCCGCGCGCCGCCTCCACATCGACAACGCGCAGCGGGTGCTCCGCTATCCGACCTTCGTGGAGACCGGCACCTACCGGGGCGGCACCACGGCGTACGCGGCCCGCCTCTTCGAGCAGGTGCACTCGATCGAGCTGGATCCCGCCCTTGCCCGGGGCGCGCGCGAGCGGTTTGCCGGCGACTCCCGGATCACGGTCCACGAGGGGAACAGCGCCGCCGTGCTGCGCGCGCTCCTCCCCACGCTCTCCACGAGCTGCCTGTTCTGGCTGGACGCTCACTACAGCGGCGGAGTCACGGCCCGCGGCGACAGCGACTGCCCGCTGGTTCAGGAGCTGGAGGCGATTGCGGCGCTGGCCGTGAAGCCGTGCGCCCTGCTGATCGACGACGTGCAGTTGTTCGGGACGGATC
>CAYQDT010001123.1:0-1554 GCA_964416225.1 uncultured bacterium | reverse complement strand
TCGCACGGGCTTCTGGAGACTCGGGAGCATCTGGTCGGCGCTCTTTGGCTTCATGGCTCTATTCGCTTCTAATGGATCGGACCGCTACCCCTGGCTTTTTGCTTTGGCGTTCACCTGGCTCGTGTGCTTGGTGGGGATGCTTGTTTCGCCACTGTGGTCGCTGAGAGAGCGCGCCGTTCGCTCCTCTGCGCGACAGTGACAATGCGTGTTGTCCGAGCGTCACGCTGCTGGCGAAGGAGCTCCCAGGCACCCATAACCCAAATCTCGACCGCACCACCGTGGGGAAGTGGATCAGCCCGCAGCAGGCGGAGCACTCGGTATCAGCGGCAGTTGCTGCGTATCCCGCACCTACTCCTCGAGTCAATTCCAGGATTAGAGGAGCGACAAGCTTCAGGAATATTCGATTCCTCTAAGGGCCCAGTGAGGTCCCACGCGTGCTGCGCCACGGCTGCGTGGGCAGTCGGGAGGGTGCCTAGCGTCGGGGAGAGCTCAGTTAATTCTGGACATGGTTTCAGGCGAGGGCGAGCCGCCAGGACACGCCAAACCGGTCCTGCACCCATCCGAACATCCGGTTGAAGGGATAAGCGTCCAGCGGCATCCGGACCTGCCCACCCTCCCCGAGCGCCTGTAGTACCGCTTCACCAGCGCCTCATCGCCGCACGACACCGAGAGCGAGGTTGCCGGCATGAAGCCGAACGCGTGCTCGATCGGGCTGTCGATGGCCATCACCTCCAGCCCCGCAATGGTGAAGCGGGCCTGCAGCACGCTTCCCGGCGCGCCGGGACCCTCCGTCCCGTACCGGGTGAGGGAGAGGATCGTGCCGCCCTCGAAAAGCTGCGCGTAGAGGCGGATCGCTGCTTCGGCCTTCCCGGTGAACATCAGGAACGGAGTGATGGATGTGGCTCGGTCCAACGGCTGTCCCTCCGGTCCGCCGCTTGCCGGTGAACGGACCTGAATACGCCCTCTCGGGAGACGAAGCTCGGTCGACAGCCGGCCCCGCGGATCGCGGCCGCCTTCTCATCGTCCGCTCGAGCGCTCCCGGAACCTCCCCGGTCCGGTGCCCCACTGCCCCCGGGTCAGCACGGGCGGCACCCACCTCTCGGATTCAACCGGCCGGTTCGGTGAGGATAGAAGAATCCAGCACTAAGACGCCCGGGCCGGCATCAAAGGAGTTTCACCAGCCGAAGCGGAACGGACTGCTGTTCCCATACCGCCTCCCGATGTCCCTCACCCCCGAACAACGCGCCCGCGAACAGATCGACGGGCAGCTGGCCCTGGCCGGCTGGACCGTACAGGACGTGAGCCACATCAACCTTGCCGCGGGTGCCGGCGTCGCGGTGCGGGAGTTTCCGCTCGGCAAGGGCTACGGCGAGGCGGACTACCTCCTCTACGCGGGCCGCAAGGCGCTGGGCGTCATCGAGGCGAAGAAGGAGGGGGAGACCCTCGCCGGCGTGGAGGTCCAGAGCGAGAAATATGCCTCCGGCCTGCCCGCCGCCGTTCCGGCCTGGCGCCGGCCGCTACCGTTCCTCTACCAGCCCACCGGCGTGGAGACCC
>CAYQDT010001122.1:0-1554 GCA_964416225.1 uncultured bacterium | reverse complement strand
CAGGCGCGCCAAAGGGCGGACCAGTCGCAGCGCTCCAGCTTCATGACCAGGGAGCCGTCCGCGCTCCGACGAAGCTCGGTCACGGGGGGCAGGTCGACCCGGGAGTACCGGTCGAGGTAGAACCGGCCGTCAGGTGAGTACTCGAGAGCGTGCGTCCCGTCGCCCCGGGTCAGGCGCACCAGGCCGGTGCCGTCGAAGTTGACCCGGCAGTAATGGACGTAGTAGGGATCCTGCGCCGGGTCGAGCCCGCCGGCGTGGAACCAGACCTGCCGCTTTTCGGGGTCCACGCGGTCCACCCCGAGGACCACCCACGCCCCGTGCGTCACTGCGTTTTTCACCCGGCCGCTCTGCGCGTCATACAGGTAGAGATGGTTCCAGCCGTCCCGCTCCGACATCCAGAGGATCTCGCCGGTGCGGTCCAGGTAGCGGCAGAAGAACTTCCCGGCGTAGTCGATGAAGGTCCGACTCTCCTCGTTCACCACCGCCCGCGCCTCGCCGGTCTCGCCGTCCACGGCGATGATCCGCAGGGCCTGGTGCCCGCGCTGGTTGTAGAGGAAGGTGAACCGCCGGGAATCCGGTTCCCAGCGCACCTCCGAGATGCTCCACGGAGTGGGGAACAGGCCGTCCCGAATGGGGATCTCCCGGCCGGAGAAAGCGTCGAAGAGGCACGGGACGGAGACGCGGATCCGGTCCCCTGGCTTGAGGTACTCGATGGAGTGGAGCTTCGGCTGCACCTGGCCCGGCGGGGAAGACTCCACGAAATGGACGAGGTGGTGCTGGGCCGGGACGGTGCGGAACGCCACCAGCCGGCGGCTGTCCGGCGACCAGGCGAGTGGATCGTCCAGAAAGCGCTCGGCCGTCCCGTCCGTGGTGAGTGCCCGCTCCCGTCCGGAGTCCGTCTCGCGGAGCCAGAGGTTGTGCTCTTTGAGCAGGGCGGTCCACTTCCCGTCCGGTGAGGTGCCGGGAAGGGGAGCGCCCGGCGACGGGCCCGACCGGACCGGCGCCGCCGGCACGGCCGCCCCGGTGATCACCGCGCCGGCGGCGCTCTCCTCCGCCGTGAAGGCGGCCAGCGGCCGGCCGTCTTCCGTGGTGACCAGCCAGGCATGGCCCGCGAAGGTGTGCTGGGCCCGTACTTCTCCCGGCGCCAGGGTGCCGTACGGGTGCCGCTCTCCCTCCCCGTCCAGCCAGAAGAGGCGGACGGCGCTTCCGGACCGGTTTGCAAAGCGGATCTCCGTCTCCCCGCCGCCGTCCCGCGAGCGGAGCCCCTCCGGGGAGCGGGGCCGGAGATCGCCGGAGCTCTCGGGCGCGGAGGGCGTGTAGGGAGCCTTCGTTCCGCTCCGCATGTCCACCAGCCACGTCTCGGAGGAGCCGCCGGGAAGGTCCGCCCGGTACCAGAAGCGGTCGCCGGGCAGCCAGTGGGGCGCCACCCGGTCCCGGACCACCTTGCCCGCCACGAGCTGACGGAGCCCGGCGGCGCGGTCGTAGTCGGCGCGGGTCCCCTGCGCCCGGGCCGGCGGCGCCGCCGCGGAGACGAGCAGCGCCGCCGCGGCGAGG
>CAYQDT010001121.1:0-1560 GCA_964416225.1 uncultured bacterium | reverse complement strand
GGCGCCGATGCAGAGGTCGCCGGTCCAGCCCAGGTTTCCGGAAGCGGGGCCGCTGGTGGCGCGGCCGTTGATGGCGCCGGTGAAGGTGCTGCCGTCGTAGCTCAGGAGGAGCAGGAAGGTGGTATCCACGGAGAGGTCCACCTTGGGCTGCTGGACGTTGGCGCCGGAGACGAAGCCGCCGGCATAGGCGTCCACCTGGTTGGAGAGAAAGCCGAGGAAGCCGACGCCGTTGCCCGGACCGGCGACCAGGCGCAGGTTGCTGTCCTGGATCTGCACGACGGCGAAGAGCTCCAGGCCGGTGTTGTACTCCGGGTGCTGATCGAAGAAGCCGGGGACGCGCAACTCGGTGGTGCTGCCGTCGAACTGCCACGCCGGGCTTCCATTCAGGCCGCTGTTGCGCAGCACCGGGCTGGCGGCGGCGGTCCCGAGCGCCTGCAGCGTGCGCTGCGCGCCGCTGTCGGTCACCGCGGTGACGGGACTACCGTCGACGCCGCTCTTCGCGGACCAGAGGAACAGTCCTGCAATGTCGGACGGTGAGAAGTCACCCCCCTCCTCCGAATCCGCTGGATCGTCTCCATGGCCATTCCCCGTGCTTTTGCCGGCTGCATGGCCGCTGCCGTTCTCATCACCCTGATCGCGATTCCCCTTGCCGTTACCCCAACCGGAGCTGGCGCTCGCGCTGCGGTTCGAGGCGGCTGCCGGCCGCGTGCCCTCACGCTGATCATCGGCCGAGGCAGCAATCGCCGTCCGGGTCTGCGCCCGGTCGGCGGGCACTGCGTGTGCGGAGCCCGCGGCGAAGATGCCGGCGGACGTTCCAATCAAAGTCATCGCATACCAGGCGTTAAGTTTCATAATAAGAGCTCCCACGGATGGGGTGAGTTGAAGTTCGACCGGTGCGGAACTGAAGCGGCGAGCGCTGTGCGCCCGTCGACGAGTCACGGTGCGATCACCGCTGCACGGCCAGGCCCCGGCAGAGCACACGCGGTAGCCGCTTGCACGGGTGCGCCGCTCGCCGGCATCTCACTCGACGCCGCCCGCTCGCTCCGAAGGTGTGCCGGGTCTCGCAGTGGACCGTCGGGGGCGTCGGCGTAGCTACCGCCGTGCCCGCGGCGTGGTGGATTTACTCGAGCCGGCTGCGCTCGATGCATTCTGTCTGTTAAAGTAGCCGCTTATACTCTGGAATAAACATAGAAGATGAATTTTACTACAAGTATGTGAAGCGTAAATATCGGCAGGGTGTCACCCGATCAGCATCCGGGCAGGCGCGGCTCCAGGAAGCTCGCGCTCATCCCCAGCGGGCACGGGACGGCACGCCAGCTCCGCCGGACCAGCGGCTGGACGTACCTTCCGCTTGCGGCGCGGCCGTGGGTGTCGCCCGCCCACGGGGCAGGTGGTGGGCGGCGCGGATGAATGGATCGCTAGCAGACGGCCTTTGCACATTCGGACCCGGGGAACGTACACGGCTCCGGCGATGCTGGGTGAGCTGGACCCCCGCCTTGGCGACAGCGCGGCGGCCGGCTTCGGGTGAAGACCGGACAGGTCCGGCATTGGGGACCGGGT
>CAYQDT010001120.1:0-1561 GCA_964416225.1 uncultured bacterium | reverse complement strand
GATCCCTCGCATCCATACCGTCGGTGCTGCGGTCTCCTATTCTCCGGAGTACCGCGATCTGACCGCCAACACGGCCGTGCTGAGCAGCCTCACCGACCGCACGGGCGGGAAGTTGCTCGGTACCCTTTCGGACAGGCCGCGCGACGCCGACAGCCGGGCGGTCTGGCGCCACGACCGGCGCAGCCACTCCGCCCCCCAGGATCTCTGGCCGGCGCTGCTGGTCCTTAGCGCATTCCTACTCCCCGCGGACGTCGGGGTGCGACGGCTGATGGTGAGCCGCCGCGAGTGGGCCGGCTTCAGCGAGGCGATCTACTCCGCATCGCTCGGGAAGCTGATCGGACCGCGGCGGGAAGGCGAGCGCGTGGAAGCCACCCACCGGCTTCTCACCGCCAAAGCGCGCGCTTCCCGGCGCGCGGGCGGGGAGGATGAACCGGGCGACGTGCGCGGCGCGACGCCGGAAGCGGCGCCGGACGGACCGGAAGCGGAGCGGCCACGGTACGCCGGGCCGGAGCGCCGGCTGCCGAACCGGCCCGGCGGGCGAACGGTGACGCCCCAACCCGGCGCGTCACGGGAGGCGGAGACCCGTCCCGAGCTCCGGATGACCTCCCCCGAAGGGCCGCCTCAGCCCACCGCCCGGGCTCCCGAGCCGGAGAGCAAGCCCTCCCCCAGCGCACAGCCGGCCCCACCCAGCCCGCCCGAGGTGGTCTGGAACAGGCCGGCCCCCGGCGCCGGCCCGGGCTCACCGCCGAGCCCGGCGGCCTCCGCTCCGAAACCGGACGCGGCACCGCCGGAGCCGGGCGGCGACGAGGCCGATTCCACAAGCCGCCTTCTTCGCGCGAAGCGGCGCGCGCAGCGAGACCAGAGAGACCAGGGAGAATAGCGCTTGCAGTCCGGTCAGTCCGCGAAACCTGGCCCCGTCCGGGGCAGCCAGCCGGTGATCGACAAGAAACGGAGCCGGTGGCTTCGCCTCCGCGCTCCCTTTCTTGCTTCCCTCTCTCCCGCGGCGGTCTCAGCGCTCTTGCTGGCGCTGGCTTCTCCCCCCTGTGATCTGGGTTGGCTCGGCTGGATGGCGCCGGCACCGCTCTTCTGGACACTGCTGCGCGAGGCGAACCCACCGCTGATGGAGCAGAAGCACGCTCCGCGAGCCGCCTCCACCGCTGCTCTCGGCTGGGTCTTCGGAACCCTGCAGGTCTTACTGCTGGTGCCGTGGTTTGCCCAGTTTACGCCGCTCGGTTACCCGGTTGCGTCGGCATGGTGGGGGCTGCTGGCGGCTGTGTGGGCGCTGGCCGCCGCCGCGGTGCTGCGTCGGGCGCCGGTGGCCGCGGCGCCGGTGGTGCTCGCCTCCGGATGGACGCTCCTGGAGTGGGTCCACGCCCAGGGACCGCTTGCCTTCCCGTGGGGGACGCTGGCTTCCACCCAGCACCGCTATCCGCTGGCGCTCCAGCTGCTGGACGTCACCGGCTCCTACGGCCTTTCCTTCCTGATGGCCCTGACCGCGGCTTCGGGGGCATTCGCCCTGCAGGTGAAGGTGGAAGTGCGCAACCGGACCGATGGGGCGGTG
>CAYQDT010001119.1:0-1563 GCA_964416225.1 uncultured bacterium | reverse complement strand
GCGCACCTCCGTGTCCTCACCGTGGCTCCGGCCGAGCAGAAGGTACGGGGCGATCGTCCACCGGTTCGTCAATCCGTATTCGAACTCCAGCTCCGCGTCCACGTTGCCGCCGGACCGCTGGGTCCAATATAGCTCCACTTCCTTTTCATTCTTGGTAGGGGTGAACCAGTCGTACGTATAGGTGAAGTAGCGCTGATCCGCCGTGGCCGGCGTCGCCAGCGCCACGACCGCGGTGAGCGCGGCCCAGATCCAGGAGCCGAGGGATGATCGCTTCATCAAAGATCTCCTAATGAAGTTGCTACTCTGCCGGGGCCAAGGGTCATTAGGCCACCGACGGAGCGATGCGTTGCCGGTACCAGCCAGGCAGCCTGACGCCGTTCGGTTCAGGGCTGGCTCAGCCATCTCATTCATATCACCATTGAAACAGAATTAGGTGAACCTAAAAAAACTTTTGCAGCAACTGGAACGACGGATCGGACGGAGCGCGGCCGGCGGTTCCGGGGAGGTGCAAGGGGCAGGGTGCCGACGCGGCGCCGCCCCTGGGGCGCCGGAGGTGAGGGGCGGGCGGGAGCGGGTGCGGAACTCCGTTGGAGAGGGCGGAGCGCTTTTTCACAGGGTGCGGAGGCGGGGTGGGAGCGGGGGCTCCTCACTGGCCGATCGCGTCACCACTCGTAGGTCCACACGTAGCTGCTATAGACCGTATCCCGGGGATCGCCGAATACCTTACCGCCGATTTCCTCGCCGCAACGGCATGTCAGGCGGAGCCCGCGCTCGAAGAAGACGGGATCTTCGTCATGCAGCCGGTAGGCGGAAAAGGTGCCGCGGCCGGCATCCAGGTGCGTCAGCCCGGCGACCGGCGTGTAGTACCGGCCGCGGTTGAAATAATAGGTGCCAAGAAAGTAATCTTCCAAACCGGAGGACAGCAGCAGCGGCTCCCGGGCGCCGTCCAGGTAGGCCCGCATCATTGCCTCCAGGTAGTTCTGGTTCTCGCTCCGGGCGGCGAGGGTCACCTGGTAGAGCGCGCCGGCCCGCCCCGTGGAGCAGAGCGTGAACTCCTCCAGCCTTTTGACGAGATACTCCTCGCGCGCGTACAGCCGCAGGCGGGCGCCGTCCGGAAGCGGCACCCCGCCGACCTGCACGGGGAGCCCGCGCGAGCCCCGGATGATCCACCAGAACGGCGGGTTATCGGCGTGCCCGGCGGCACGCTGCGCCGTGACGCGGACGCCGGCGGCGAACGGGATGCGGTAGGTATGGTAGATGCCGCTGGGCTGGCCCGTCTTTCCAAAGCGGGCGATGCCCCAGGGCGCGGCGGGGTCCTGGAAGCCGATGCCGACCCCCAGCATGAGCTCCATGTCGATGGAGGCCGTCTCCTCTCCATCCACGTAGATCCGGATCCGCGTCTTGCCGTAATCAGGGAAGTCGCCGCCGAACCACATGTGGGTCAGGCAGCCGGATCCTTCGTGGCGGAAGAGCTCCGCCTCGCGTCCGCCCAGGAGCGGCTGGACCTCTTTACCGGCGGTCCCGAAGGTGTGCCGGCGCCGATCCCGATCGCGTGCGGAGGCG
>CAYQDT010001118.1:0-1563 GCA_964416225.1 uncultured bacterium | reverse complement strand
CCGCCGCGTACGGCACCGGCGCCACGGGGATCGGGTAGTCCAGTTCGCCGGCCAGCGTCGGCGCGCCGGCGTCTCCCTGGGGCGCGGACACACGTGCAGAGAGGCGCGGCCGGACCGTGGAGAGGTTGTTCAGTTCATCCATCCCAGGGGACTCCTGCGCCCCGATCACCGGCATCCAATCACGAAACGCCAGCCATCGGTCCGGACAATAAGGTTTTGCGTTCGCAAGCTGCCTGACTGAGCGAGGGCGTGGAACCTGCAGCGTTCTCCGCCGGTCTAACCGCGGGAGCCAGGGTCCATGCACGGGGACAGTTCTCGGACCGGCAGGCGGTGCCATTTTCGCGAGGTAGATGCGAGCCCGGCGTGAAGTGTGCAAGCAGCCACGAATAGAATCGCTCGTGTTCGGGCGTTTCCTGACGTTTCGGCGGCGGCTTCCATCCCGAGATGGCCGGCGCGCTGCCGGCATCCGGGGAAACGTGCAAAAAAATTTCCGAACGCGAAAAAAAGTATTCAGTACGCGTCTCTTTTTCCGAACATCTGGGTAAGGGAAATTGTGGGCCTGGTGGCTTGGTTCGCCAGAGCACCTGCTGGGGGCAACGATGATGCTCTTCTATTGCATGGCGGGGTTTGTGGCGGTGGCTGCGGCGTCCTACACGTACGCGGTTCGCACCGCACAGGCGGACCCGTTCGACGATAGTGACCTAGAAGTGGTCGAGACCGGGACGAGTCCCTCCACCCCCCACCCGCGGCAGGCGCCTTCCCACTCGTTTGCCTCCCCCTCTCCGGCCGACCGGCCCCTGTAGCGGGCTGTCCCCGGCGCCTTCCGCGCTCCGCCCGCCGCGGCGCGTTCGCCTCCAACGGCAGGGGCCGGAGGATCCCGGACCGCGCGGAGTTTCGCTTCTTCCGGGGGATCTTCCCGAACCGGCGCGGCCTCAGCCCGGCGCCCGGATTCCGGGTCCCGCTGTTTTTGCAAAGCGATTGGATTCCAGGTAGCTAAGGCGGACGTAATGTGGTAAAGTCCACGCGTCTAGCGCAGACGCGCGTTCGTCGTGCACCACGGTTTAGAGAAGGTCAGGGCTCGGTTCGTCAGTATCGCTTGCCAGACGAGCCGGGCCTTTCTGTTCACGCCGGCCAACGAACCTCTCTGTGCTCAGCGGAGCACGGTCCCACGAGGGACCCAGTACCTGGGAGCAGTACCGGCTCCCAAGGAGACGGATGGAATGAGCAAGCGGCTCTATGTCGGCAACCTGCCGTACACCGTGAACGAGACTCAGCTTCAGGATGCATTCGCACCGTATGGCTGCACGAGCGCGATGATCCCGACCGACCAGGACGGGCGGGCAAAGGGCTTCGGCTTTGTGGACGTGGAAGACGGCCAGGCTGAAGAGGCGATCTCCGCGTGGAACGGCCGGGATTTCGGCGGCCGCACACTGACGGTCAATGAGGCTCGTCCGCGTGAGGATCGGGGTGGCGGCGGCGGTGGCCGGGGCGGCTACGGCGGCGGTGGCGGCGGCTACGGCGGCGGCGGCGGCGGCGGCAGCCGTGGCGGCGGTGGTGGCTACG
>CAYQDT010001117.1:0-1565 GCA_964416225.1 uncultured bacterium | reverse complement strand
GGCGGGGTGACGTCGACGCCCGCGGAGGTCCGGGACGTCTATCCGGGCGCCTTCACGGCGATTGCCGTGGCTGACGGTCCCATCGACGCGCGGCGGGTGGAATTGGTCCAGGCGGTCCGGCACGGCGACCTGCTGCTCTTCCGCGGCTGGTTCGACGACAGCTACAACCGGAAGGTGCGCGAGATCTACAGCGCGGCCCGGAATGCTCCCGCTCCGTGAGCCGTCCGGTCCTGCCCGGCGCGGGTTGAGCCCCGGGACCACCTCGAGCACGCGGGACGAGTGCCCGGGACCGGGACCGGATCATACCCCCCAGAGCGAAACGATGCCCTCCTCACCACCGGTGGCGATCAGCGTTCCGTCGGGTGAGAAGGCCAGCGCGTTCATGCGGACGGGGCCGCCTCGATAGATCTTGAGCGTCCGCCCCGAATCGACGTCCCACAGCCGGGTGGTGCGATCGGTCCGATTACCGCCCGACGCCAGTTTCCGACCATCGGGAGAAAAAGCCAGACTCCAGACGCCGCCCTGGTGACCGCGCAGCTCGCGTACCGGCATCACTCCCTTGCGCGCGTCCCAGAGGTAGATCGTCCCATCTTCAGAGCCGGTGGCCACCAGAGAGCCGTGCGGCATGAACGCAATCTGCGAGTCCCCGCCGGTGATGTAATCCGTAACCCGCACGTCCCGAACCCGCGGCGTGCTCCGGCCGAGGAGACGGTCCAGGAGCCCCCGCTCGCAATTCCAGATTTCGACGCTGCCGAGCGTTTCCCGCGCCGCCAGCATCCGGCCCTGCGGGGAGAAGGCCACGCTGTCGGGCAAGAGGTAGTCCTTTTCCATCCGGCGGATGAGCCGCCCGGACCGCAGGTCCCAGACCGTCACCCCCACCCCCCGGCTTGCCGCGGCCAGGAGGGTCCCGTCCGCCGAGCAGGCCAGGCCGGAAACCGGCCGGTCATACCCCGGGTGGAGCTCGCCAAGCAGGCCTCCGTCCCGGAGGCTCCACAGCAAAATCACCCCGTCTCCCCCGGAAGCCAGGAGCTGTACGTCCGGAGAAACCGCCAGGGAATGAGCGAGCGCGGGAAAGCGGCGGGCGACGTTTCCCGTCCGCACGTCGAGCAGCAGGATCTCCTGGCTTCCAGCGGCCAGCCAGCGCCCATCCGGGGAAAAGGCGATGCTCTGGAGAAGGGGCTGCTTTCCCGGGTGCGGGGAAAGTGGAACACGCAAAATCGTGCGCGGCCTGGCGATGTAAGCCGCCGGTCTCGCGTTATCTTCCCGGACGGGAAGGTTGTAGGTCAGCGCGAAATCAGACATGGTTTCGGTTCCAGGGCGGAGATTCCGCCCGTGCCCGGACCCCCCGGGGATACCTCCGCGCACGGGTTCGACCGCCCGGCGGCTAAACGATGCACTTGCTAAGGGACGGCGAATGGCGCTCCTTCTGACTCACCTCTCTCCCGTCCACGTAGAGGATGATGCGGCTGCCGTCACCCAACTCGATCTCGGTTCTACCGGCGTCCGCGCTGGAGTAGTGCTCCATCTGGAGCCCGCTGCCGCCGAAGCCGCGATGGATCACGAGG
>CAYQDT010001116.1:0-1570 GCA_964416225.1 uncultured bacterium | reverse complement strand
GAGGAGCATTGCCGGAGCTCCGGCGAGCAGCGCGCGGCGGGATGGCAGGGGGTCTTCATGGTGCATGGATGATGCCTCCGTGGAGGCGCCGCGCGAAACGGGAAAGCCCGGCGAGGCCTGTTCGTGCCGGCTCCCGGGTCAGCGGGGCGCCTCCGACCCGCTATGTGGGAATAGAATCACGTTCCGGCTGCCCTGGGTCTTCTCCGGTGAAAACGGGCGCGGTATGGCGGAGCGATCTGTTTGCCGGAATCCCGCGAGACGGCGGATGGCGCCGCGGAGGCGCTTTCGACCCCCGGCGCCGGCGCGAAACGACTGTTTTTGCTATCCGCAGAACCGCAGGGAGCCTCTTTCCGTTGACAGGGACGGTGGCCCCGCGCCCAACGGAGGCGGCGGACCGGAGCTTTTAGAGCGGGGCGTGAAGCACCGGACGCCAGTCCGGCGATACGGCTGAGGCGGGCGGTGCAGAAAGGAGGACGGTGATGACGGAGCGAGACGCATCCGGAAGGCGGCGCGCGCTGCGGGCGGTCTCCGGTCTGCTGCTTCTCGGGGCAGCGCTCTCCTGCGCCCGGATCGTCAATCCTCCCCCGAACCTGGAGTTCGAGCAGCTGGCCGGGCTGAACCTGACGGGGCGGCGTTGGGCGCACGCGCGCCTGGTGAGTGCCGAGCTGAGCGGAGCCGACCTTACCGGCGCGGACCTCCGCGGCGCGGACCTCTCCAGCGCATGCCTGCGAGGAGCGCTGCTGCGCAAAGCGGATCTGCGGGGCGCCAACCTCTCCTTCGCCTGCCTGGACACCGCGGATCTGCAGGGCGCCCGGTTGGAGGGCGCGCTTCTGGACGGAGCGCGGTTCAGCGCGACCACGCACTGGCCGGAACGCTTCCGGCCCGCGGAGCACGCAGCGAGGCACCACACGCACGGTCCGCGTCCGTTCTATCGGTTCGCAGCCCACTCCTCCGGGCGCCAGGCGGGGATGATCGCGCGACTCCCGCAGCCGGCGAATCAGCGCGGAGCGGCCGGGGAGAATCCACCGGGACCGGCGCCGTCCTTTCTCGCGGCTATGCTGGAAACACTCCAGCACGCCATCGCCGAGTGATGCAAGGGCTCCGGAGAGGGTCGACGGGTAGCCGCGATGCTTCACCACGCACCCACGAAGGCACGGTGAGGAGCGGGAGAGGCGGGAGCGGAGTGGGACCGGAGGAGCGCCGGCCTGGCCGGACGGGGAATGGGAGGCGGCGGACGGAGAAATGGCTCGCCCAGGCACCGGGCGAGCCATCAGAGGGCGATCTAAAACCGGGCTCGCGCGTACCCCCATCCCGCTTCAGACGCCCCACGGAGTGATCCGGGGGTCAAACGGCGCGGCGGCCCGTCAAGGCGCGGCCGATGGCCAGCAGCACGACCGCACCGATGAAGGCCACGAGGGTGCTCCCGATCCAGCCGCCGTACGAGTGCCCCACGACGAGCTGAAAGAGGAATCCGCCGAGAAGCGCGCCGATCAGCCCGATCACCAGGTCACCGATCATCCCGCCAGGCCCTTCACCGGGCACGACCATCTTGGCCAGCGCTCCGGCGATG
>CAYQDT010001115.1:0-1572 GCA_964416225.1 uncultured bacterium | reverse complement strand
CACCGGCGCCCCATATGCTGGCGCGGGCTGGTGGCTCTCGACGGAGCGGCCGGTCGCGAAGGTGGCGGACTGCATCCCCGCGCTGAAAGCGGCGCTCCAGGTCTCGCCCTACCTGATGCTCTACCGGGATGGCGACGCCGTGCTGACGGGGGCGTGGGGCGACGCGCTGCAGGCGGCGCTGAAGGCTTCTGGCTGGGCATAGGGACCATCACTTTTTCGATCGCGAGGACTAGACGATGAGTGAACTATGCTCGACCTGCGGACAGACAACCCCGCTGGGGCGGCGTTGGAAGCGGATGCTCGTAAGCGCTGACCTCCTGCTCTCCCTGTTCGAGTCGGGCACCCGGCACTACACAATCGCGCAAGGCGTTCCGAAGGATGCGGTGCTGCTGGATGTTCGGCACTCCCGCTTCACCGACACGGTGGAGCTGCTCTTGGAGAGTCCGGAGTTTCCGGAGCTCGAGGACGGCGAGCAGATCCCGTACCTCGACCCGCTGTTCCATGTGAAGCTGCGGAAGGCCGACTGATGGCGGGAACCTATTTTCAGAACGTCGTGCCGGCGCTGCGGGAGAACATCGCGCGGGTGTGGCCGGACGTCGTCCAGAACGGGGTGTGGGAAGCGTCGCAGGCGCGGCTGATCCCCTGGACAGACTACGCGCAGCTGCTCCCCTTCGCCGTCGTCCTGGTCAATGGGGTGACAAGCGGCGCGTGGGGCCTGGGCAACGTCGCGGACATCTTCCAGGTGGACATTTTCCGGGTGCAGCGGGTGACCGGCCCCTCGGGAGGTCTCCCCGACCAGCTGACGGCGCACCGAGACGACCTGATCACGCGCCAGCTCGTCCTCTCCGGCGCGTACGTCGGGCAGATGCTGCCGGAGCCCTACCGTCTGGCCTGGGATGACGGGATGAGCCCCAACGATCTTTTCGCGGACAAGCTGCAGCCGGTTCGCGCGGGGCGGCTCTCCGACACGCTGCGGGACGCGCAGGCGCTGGCGGTGCAGTACTCGAGCGGCACCCTCACGGAGCAGGACCTGATCCAGCGCGACCACCCGTACGCGCTGCGGCACGGGAGCCCGCTGGAAGACCCGACCGTCATCAATAGCCGCACGGGGAAGTTCCGCGCAAGCTGGCGGATCACCGGCCCGTTCGCCGCCGGCGGCGTCCTGACGGCTATGCTGGAGAACACCGATCCGAAGGCGGCGGGGCTGAAGCAGGGGCTGGTGAACGGCCGGCGGCTGATGTTCACACGCGACATCGACGACCGCGTGGCTGCCGAGACCTGGCCGCGCTTCGAGCAGCGGTGCGCGGACGCGCTCATCCGCGCCTGGAAGTGAGCCGATCGGGAAGTGAGCAACTGATGAAGATTCGTGAGCGGGCGGAATTCGGCGGCGGAATTGGCGGCAGCCATTTCCGGGTCCGGGTGCGGGAGCTGGCGGCGGGCGAAGCGTGCCCGGAGCAGGCGGTGCGCGTCAGCGACGCCAGCCTCACCCATGACTGGCAGCCGGAGAGCATCGCCTCGGCCGCGTGGCCGACCTGCAAGAGATAGGACGAGCCGCCGACATCGGTCGAATCC
>CAYQDT010001114.1:0-1586 GCA_964416225.1 uncultured bacterium | reverse complement strand
CCCCCCGAGCCAGGACACAGCGCTGCTCTTTCGCATGGCACCCTCCTCGTCAATGAGTGAGGGCTTTTACCCGCGCGCCGCGCCCGGTCAACCCCGGGACGGACACGGCGTCTCCCGCCGGCCCGATCGCCGGGCCGTCAGCAGGCCGCACAGCAGCGCCAGCCCGCAGAGGGTGCCGAACGTGCCGACCCGAAACGATGCCGGCTCGTACCGGAGCTCCACCCGGTGGGTGCCGCCCGGCAGTGGAACCCCGGTGAACAGCCCCTCCGCCGGGAGCGCCCGGGCCGGAGCTCCGTCGACCCATGCGTGCCACGCCGGGTCCCACTGCTCGCAGACCACCAGCAGCCCCGGCTCCGGCGAGGCGCCCTCCACGGTCACCCGATTCCCCGTCGGGTGAGCGACCGTGAACGGGACGACGGCGGGCGGACCCTCGAAGTCTGGGGCTCCCGCGCCGGTGGTCAGCGCCACCGCGGTGGCGCGATTGGGCTCGCCGAGCGCCTGGAATAATCCCTCCTTCGAGGGCAGTGCCTTGGCGAAAGGGTGCAGGCGGGCGTACGGAAGCACGCCCGGGTCCTCCTGCACCTCGGTCCCCACCGCCTCCCGAAGGCCGGGGAACGGCTCACGGCTGCCGGTGAGGTAGTACCGCACGGCGGCCGAGCGAAGGTTGGGCGAGCCCGGCCGTGCCCACTCGAAGCCGGGCGACGCAGCGCGGAGCGCCGCCTCCCACGCCCGATACCGGAGCGTCACGAACGAATCGCTGCCGCCGAGATCGGCAAGGCCCCAGACGGACGGCAGGTTGGAAGCCATCCGCTGGACGGGGTCCATCTGCCGCCCAGCCGATCCCAGCGAGAGAACGCGGGCTCCCGCGGCGTGAGACCGCAGAAAATCAATCTCCGGTGTCTTCAGATGGGCCCACTCCGGCGGCGTCGCCGGATTGAAGCCGAAGCCGAACCAGAGCAGGTCGAGGAAGACCACCCCCGCGCAGCCCCAGGCTGCCCACCCATGCCGGCTGCCGCTGTCCGGCGGGCGGCGAACGAGGAAGTAGGCGAACGCGGGCGGGGCCGTGGCCCAGACGATGCCGAGCAGCAGATCGCGGTTGACGGTCGCCTCCGCGGAGGCGTACCCGTGCTCGCGGAGAAAGGCCTCGATCGCCGCCGGAGCCGGCGCCATGACCCACGCCGCCCCCAGCGCCGCGGCGCAGAGGCCGGCCGCTCCGGCGATCCACGGAAAGGCGCTGCGGCGGTAATCGGCGCGGTCCAGGGCGTCCACTCCCAGAGCCGCCAGGCAGGCGAGAGCCCACGCCGCGATGCTGATGATCCGGGCGACGGCGGTGAAGTTTCCGAACCCGGGAACCAGGCGCCAGAGCGGCCAGTAGAGCGGCGTTCCCAGCGCCCACGCCAGCGCGAGCACCGTGGTGCACAGCCCGAACCAGGCAAGGAGCCGGCGAGCCCGCTCCCCTCCCTCTTCGGGCGCCGTGCGGCTCCCCCGCCTCCGGCGCAGGTACGCGAAGCCCCCGGCCGCCAGCACCAGCACCGCGACGCCGGGATAGAAGCTGCGCTCCACGTACGCCAGCGGGGCCCGGCCGC
>CAYQDT010001113.1:0-1587 GCA_964416225.1 uncultured bacterium | reverse complement strand
TCAGGAGCCGGGAGGGATAGGAGCGTGCCGCCCGTCCCTCGCCCAGCGTGAGCATCTCCGCCTCCAGCCGCACCGCTCCGGCCTGCGCCTCCCCGACCCGCACCCCGTTGCCGGAAGCGATCACGGGGACCGCCGTCCCCGCCAGCGGAAGCTCTTCACCGGTAGCCACATCGAAGGCGTGAGCCGTGCCGGTGCAGCGGATCGTCAGCCGCGAGGGAGCGCCGAATGCCGTGAGACGGACCTGGACCGGAGGGAGCGCCGTCAAAGCCGGGGCCGTCAACGCCGGGGCCGGCGCGGACGGTGCCGGCGCGTCGTTGCCGGGTGCGTCCGTATCCGGCGGCTCGGGATCTTGAGCGCGCGCGGCGGTCAGCGGAAGGAACAGGCACAGAGCCAGCGCCGATAGGACAACTCGGTGAAGTCTCATGGGGGCGTCTTGCTGGGGAGCCGGAGGCAGGTTCCACGTACGAGGAGTGGCCGGATGATGGCCCAACAAGAGCCTTGTCGGTCGCCCACCGAGACACCTTCAGGCCGATGCGTTGGGGCGGGGTGTCAAAATAGGCATCCACCGCAAAACGCGGTTCCGTGGAGGCGGAAACGGGCGTCCGCTCTCACACCGGTGAAGTGCCGGGCAGTAACTCCCCCGCTTCATTGCACTCCGGGAAAACAGGTTTGAGATTTCACGTCTAACAATCCCGGCTTCCGGGGATAACGGGCGTGCGAGGGGCAGCGGCATCAGCAGGTTTTCGTGGTCGCAAGCGGCGCCGGAATGAGTGCAGAAAAACTTCACTTTTGGACTAATCCGCGTGGCTGGCCCTGTTTTGGTATGGAATGGCCAGGGTAAAGACCGACCGAACGGAGAGGGAGCCAGAACCGGAGCGGTAAGGGCCTGGCGGCTTTGAGCGCCAGCAAGCGCCCTGCCCACCCGGGAGGGGAGGTGGCGAACTCTTGAGGAGGACAGGATGGCACAGACGAAGTCGAAGACCAAGACCACAGCGCCCAAAGGCGGGGGAATGACGGTACGCGAAGCTGGCCGCAAAGGCGGCGAGGTGACTGCACAGCGCCACGGACCGCAATTCTACGAAGAGATCGGCCGGAAGGGCGGGCAGAAGGTTAAGCAGCTCATCGAGCAGGGGAAAAGGGCCCAGGGGGAACAATAACTTCTCCCCGGACCGTTCATCCCGGCTCCCGTGCGGGCCGGCCTGTGCCTCACCCACAGCAGCTCGTGACCCGTGCGGCTCACCGTCCGGAGCGTGGTGCGGCGGGTGAGGCCCATTTTGCTTTTCGGACGACCCCGGGGAGTGCGCCGGCTGCACGGCCTTGGGCAGTTCCGGCTCTCCGCCCGCCGGCTCAACGGCAGTGGCTCGTGAACTTTCCGGGCCCGTGCAACGCCGGCGGTGGCCTCCTCCCGGCGACGGTGCGGGAAACGGGGAATGCGCGACCATCCGCGGAGCGAGCGGCGTGCACCGGCTGCCCGCTCGTCCCGGGCCTCAAGCGGCGGGAAGCGGTCCCCACCCCCCCGAGCTTCTCTGACGGGTAGACTGCTTGCCCGGCAGCCGCGGGGCCGGTGGAATACCCTCGCGCCCTGAC
>CAYQDT010001112.1:0-1595 GCA_964416225.1 uncultured bacterium | reverse complement strand
GTCACGGAGCACGGGAGCCCCGAGGCGGCTCGTCAAGCGCTGGTGGACGGCGCGCTCCAGGTCCTCTTCCGCCGCACGGAGGACACGGAGTTCCTGGAAGTCCACCTCCGCAACGGAAGCGTGGACCGGCTCTACTGGAAGGACCTGCTTTCCGGCGCGCTCCTGACCAGCGTGGTGGAGCGGGCGAAGGATTTCGCGATCAAGCGGGCCATCGCCACCGGCAGCATGGAAGAAGGGGTCTCCCTGGACGACCTCCAGCGGGCCATCCGCGTGGAGTACCAGGAGAACGAGATCTTCCCGAAGACAGATACCCAGGAGGACTGGCTGAAGCTGCTGGACTACGAGCCGGAGAACGTGGTCACGCTGCGGCCGATCAAGCAGGACCGCTCGGCGGCACCAAGCCGGCGCAGCGTCGTCTAGGGCGGGTCAGCCGCGGCCGGGCGTCTCGGCGTCGGCGGGTCTACCGGAAGCCCCTCCGCGCTTCGTCCTGGCGCGAAGCGCGGAGGGGCTCCCGCGGTATGAATTCGGAGACTCTCCCGCGCCGGGGACGCGTTCGCCGGCGCGCTTCGGGCCGGGCCGCAGCGGGGGATGCGTGACGGTGGCACCCGTCTCACCCCAGCCACGACCATGCCGTTCTCCCACCCGGCGCTGATCCGGCGGAGCGGCGCGCCGCCACCCTCCCGGACGGCCTTGGAGCGACAGCAGTTCCTGGAGCACGGACGCCTCGGTGGAGAAGCGCTCCGCGCTGATCCGGCAGCCGCTCCAACCCTGCGTCCGGAGCGGCTTCGGCTCCGAGGGAGATCGGTGCGGAGCTCCGCACCCCACTCGCCGGTCCAGCGCGCCGCCCTTCCCCACCACTCCGCCGGCTCGCGGAAGAGGGCGCCCGCCGGCCGCCCTTCCCAGCCCTACCTCTCCCGAGGCGCCCGGGGATCCGCCTCCGCGTCCGGCGTGAAGGGGAGCCCGACCTTGAACTCCCAGCCGCGCTTCTCCGGAGCGCCCGGGTACCCGAGCACCCGGGCAGCCGTTTTGCCCCGTGGGGCTCCGGGTAAAAGCGGCCGAGTGCACCCTCAACGATCAACTAGAAGGATATACGACAATGGCTCGTTTACGCGCCCCCTGGCTTCCGCGGCTCTGCGCTCCGCTGGCGGCGTGCCTGGGCTTGGTGCTCGCCGTACCCCTGGCGGGACTCGCGCAGGGAACGGCTCCCTACCAGTATGCTCCGGGATTCCCCGTCCCCAACAGCGGGGCGCCGGACTATCCGTACATCGACATCACCGGAGTCTGCGTGGGGCACAACGGCAATATTTACATCACCCAGGGCCGGCCCTCCAAGAACCACGTCCTGGTGTTCAGCCCGAGCGGCGACTACCTCTTCACCTTCGGGACCGACGTGCTGGAGGAGCCCCACACCATCCGCTGCGACCCGGAAGGGAACCTCTGGGTGACGGACTTTTACACGAACCTGGTGACGAAATGGAACGAGGACGGCCAGCTCCTCGCCACGTACGGCGTGCGCGGCCATGGCAGCCCCACCCCCGGCCGGTTCGCCGGGCCGAACGACGTCGCGTTCGCGCCGAACGGGGACATCTTCGTGG
>CAYQDT010001111.1:0-1595 GCA_964416225.1 uncultured bacterium | reverse complement strand
CGCGCTGGTCTCCGCGAAGGATCCGCTGCTGCGCGCGGCGCTCGATTCGCGCGATCCCTCCGTAGTGGAGCCCGGTTCCGAGGTCAACCTTCCCCCGACCCTCGCGCATGCCCGGGGCTCCGCCGTGGTGGTGCCGCTCTGGGACGGGGACCGCCTGCTCGGGTATGTGGTCGCGGTGTCGCGCTACCCGCTGGCACTCTCCGCCGAGACGCGCGAGTGGCTGCGCATCCTCGCCGCACAGCTGACGGCGAGCGTCCACAACGCCACCGCGTATGAGGAGCTCCAGCGGGAGTCGCGGACGGATCCGCTCACCCGCCTGGGAAGCCGCCGCTACTTCGACGAGACGTTCCGGCGCGAGCTGGCCATGGCCCGCCGCCACCTGCGCCCGCTCAGCCTCGCGATGATCGACGTCGACCGGATGAAGACGATCAACGACGAATGGGGGCACCCGATGGGGGACGAGGTCCTCAAGACCGTCGGGGAACTGCTCCGGGAGACCCGCTGCGGAGACGTTGCCGCGCGCTATGGCGGAGATGAGTTCCTGCTCCTCATGCCGGATACCACGGTGCAGCAGGCCGAGCTGGCCGTGCAGCGCGTCCGGGAGCGCGTGGATGAGCTGAACGCGGAGCAGCGCTTCCCGTTCACGTTGCGCCTGAGCATCGGCGTTCGCCAGATGGGCGGGCCGGATGCGGACCTGCTGGCCGAGGCGGATGCCGCCATGTACCGGGAGAAGAACGAGCGGCGCCACGAGGATATCCACCGGCCGCGCAGCTTCGGCAGTGACCTCTTCACCGTCGACGAAGCGGAGGAGCACGCGCACGCGCTCAAGGATCTGCGGCGGGAGTGAGTCCGGCGCTTCCGGCGGCGCCTGCTACTCCATCCGGATGCGGGGGTCGAGCAGCGGATAGAGCAGGTCGACGGCCAGGTTCGCCAGTACCACGAGCGCCGCGGAAACCAGGACCACCCCCAGGATGGCGGGGATGTCCACGTTCGCTACGGAATCGACGGCCAGGCGGCCCATCCCCTGCCAGTCGAAGACGACCTCCGTGAATACCACGCCGCCCAGGAGCGTCGCCAGGTCCGCTCCCGCCACGGTGACCAGCGGCAGCGCGGCATTGCGGAGCGCGTGCCGGAAGAGGACTGTCCGCCGCGGCAGGCCCTTCGCGACGGCTGTTCGGATGTATTCCTCGCGCATCGTATCCAGCATGCTGGTGTGCGCCAGCCGCGCATAGTACGCCATCCCGCCCAGGGCCAGCGTAAGGGCCGGCAGGATCAGGTGCGCCGGCGTGCCGCTTCCTCCCGCCGGCAGCCAGTTGAGCCGTGCCACGAAGACGTACAACAGGAGAATTCCGAGCCAGAAGGAGGGCGTGGAGACCCCGAGCACGGAGAAGCCAAGCAGGATCCCCTCCCGGAGGGGCGTCGGGCGCGCGGCGGCCCACATGCCCGTCAGCGTTCCGAGGAGGACCCAGCACAGCCACCCCGCCAGGGCCAGCTCCACGGTCGCCGGTAGCCGTTGAGCGATCAGACGGGCGACTGGCTGCCCCGAGTAGAGGGACTGCCCGAGATCCCCCCGGAGGAGCCCGGAAACGTAGGCG
>CAYQDT010001110.1:0-1597 GCA_964416225.1 uncultured bacterium | reverse complement strand
CGCTGAACCGGCGCGGCAGCGTTACGGTGACGCAAGCGGTGACGGAGGCGCACCTGCAGCAGGCGCGCCTGGCCGCCCGCCAGATGACCCTCCCGACGGACCGGGAGATTCTCCACACCATTCCGCGCCAGTACATCGTGGACGGCCAGGCGGGAGTGCGGCACCCGGTGGGGATGTCGGCCGTCCGGCTGGAAGTGGAGACACACCTCGTCACCGCGGCCACCACATTCGTGGAGAACGTGGTGAAGTGCGTGCAGCGGGCCCGGCTGGAGATCGACGAAATCGTCGTCGAGCCGCTGGCCACCGGCCTCGCGGTCCTCACGGACGTGGAGCGGCAGCTGGGGGTGGCCCTGGCGGATATCGGCGGCGGGACCACCGACGTGGCCCTCTTCGCGGACGGCGTGGTCACCCACACCACCGTCATTCCGGTGGGCGGCAATCACGTCACGAACGACCTGGCCGTCGCGTTCCGCCTCGCGCCGGAAGACGCCGAGCGGATCAAGGTGCGGCACGGCGCCGCACGTCCGGAAGACGTCGGGCGGGAGGAGTACGTGCCGATCCGGATGATCGGAGAGGAAGAAGAGCGGGAGATCCCGCGGGCCCTGCTGCCGGAGATCATCCACCCGCGCATGGAGGAGCTGTTCCGGCTGCTCCAGGCCCATATCGAAAAGGCCGCGGCGGAGGGCGTGAACGTCTCCACCTGCGTCCTGTCCGGCGGCGGCTCGCAGCTTGCGGGCGCGGTGGAACTCGCGCAGGAAGTCCTCCGGATGCCGGTGCGGATCGGCAGTCCGCGGGAGATCCTGGATACCCGTCACCAGGTGGACAGCCCGGTCTACGCCACCGCCGTCGGGATGCTTCAATTTGCGGCGGGGCGGCTCCCCGCGCGGCGCCGCGTGAAGGAGCCCCGCTCGCTCACCGCCTCCGCGGTCCAGACGCTCATCCAGTGGATCAAGCGGCTCCGGCGCTGACTGCTCCAGGCCCGTGTCCGAGCCCGAACGGTGCCGGAACAGGCCCGGACGTTGGGCGGGCCGGGACCCATCATCCTATAATTGAGCGCTTTGCGCAGGCTGAACCAGGCGGGCTGGAGGGAGCTGGCCCGCGGCGCCCCGCGGACCCTCCACCGGCCGGATTGCGGGCTCCATCAAAAATCCGACCGGGAAATGCTGTTCACCGGGACCCAAACAGACGACTTATAAGCGTGTCGGAGGGCGCGCTGCAGCTAGCGAGGCAGGGAGAACTACATGGCACAGGGACGGCCAGGAAACTACGCAAACATCAAAGTAGTCGGAGTCGGCGGCGGCGGACAGAACGCCGTCAACCGCATGATTGAGGCCGGTCTCGGCGGCGTGGAGTTCATCGCGATGAACACCGACGTCCAGGTCCTGGACCTCGCTCTGGCCCCGACGCGCCTGCAGCTCGGAGACGCGCTCACCAAGGGGCTCGGCGCTGGCGGTAACCCGGAGGTCGGGCGCAACGCGGCGGAAGAGAGCCGCCAGGATATCAAGAAGCTGCTCGAAGGCGCGGACATGGTGTTCATCACCGCCGGAATGGGCGGCGGCACCGGCACCGGCGGCGCCCCGGTCATCGCGAACATCGC
>CAYQDT010001109.1:0-1597 GCA_964416225.1 uncultured bacterium | reverse complement strand
GGTTCTGCCGGTGCGCCAATTACGCGCATCAATCGCCACCGCCCTCCAGGCCACCATCACCCCGCCCGCGGAGGTCCCGGTCGGCGCATCCTTCCCGCTCACGCTCACGCTCCGAAACGGCGGCTCGGTTCCGGTGCGCATCGACTCCATCTCGGCCCGCGCCCGAAATCTGGACGGGCTCACCGTGCAGAATCCGCAGCCCAGGCCTCGGAATACGGAGACGAGCGCAAAGGAGCAGGTGTGGTCTTACGGCAGGAGTCTGGCGAAAGGCGAAACCTGGACGCTCCGCCTGGATGCGCGGGCTGTGCGGCCCGGGCGGTTGAACGGGGCGCTGAGCCTGAGTGCGAACTGGGAGGCCCGGCGGGTCCCGTTCCGCGTGACGGCCCATGCGCCGGCGGATCGCACGCCGAAGTAGGAGGCCGCGGGAGAAGGCGGAGCGGCGCTCCCCCGGCGGGTAACTCTGGCCAACCTGTTTTCCGTCTATAACCGTGACGTGACCTACCGCACCGCGATTCCCGTCCTTGCTGCACTGGCCATCCTCCTGCCGATGGGATGCACGCGCGTCGCCACGCTCCGGGCTCCTGTCCTCATCTTCGGACGTCCGGGGGAGCACGAGGGCGAGTTCCACATGCCGCGGGGGATCGGCTTTTCGCCGGACGGACGGCTGCTGTACCTGCTCGACCGCTCCCACCGGGTCCAGGTTTTCACGCGGGGTGGGAACTACGTCCGGGGGTGGATCACGCCGCCCGGAGTCAACGGCAATCCCCGCGGTCTGGACGTGGACCGCGCGGGCAATGTCTATGTCGCCGATACCCACAACAGCCAGGTACTCGTCTATTCACCGGACGGCAGGCTGCTGCGAAAATGGGGCCGCATGGGCAAGGATCCCGGCCAGTTCATCAACGTGACGGACCTCGCGCTGGACAGCAAGGGCTGCCTCTGGACCTGCGAATATGGGAGCTACCATGACCGGCTCCAGAAGTTCACGACCGGCGGGCGGTTCCTCCTCGCCGTGGGCACCTGCGGCGACCGGCCCGGCCAGTTCAGTCGTCCCCAGGGCGTGGCGGTGGACCGGAACGACCAGCTCTTCGTGGCGGATGCCGTCAACCACCGCATCCAGGTCTTCTCCCCGGATGGGAAGCTGGTGCGGGTTTGGGGAACCGTCGGCGCCGCGGCGGGCCGGCTGCGCTATCCGTATGACGTGGCGTTCGACCGGTACGGACGGCTGTATGTGGCCGAGTTCGGCAACAGCCGCATCTCCGTCTACACGCCGGAGGGGAAGCTCCTGACCTGTTTCGGGCGCCCGGGGCATGGGCCGGGGGAGTTCGACCACCCCTGGGGCGTCAACGTTGCGCCGGACGGCGAGATCTACGTCGCGGACACCATGAACTATCGGGTCCAGGCTTTCGCTCCGCTCCCCCCGCCGCCGATGCTGGCACGCCGGTGAGCCGGCGCACGCACCGGCGCCGGCCCGGGGGAGGGACCCAAGCGCCGGATCCGGCGGCGGGATGGATGGAAGAGCGGGTGCGTGAACGAACGGAGGTACGGCTCGTGGATCGATCGGCAGTCCGAGCGCAGACCGGCCGTCCGCTGAACA
>CAYQDT010001108.1:0-1601 GCA_964416225.1 uncultured bacterium | reverse complement strand
AGCTAGACGGCCTGGGACCGGCGGAGCTCCGCGCGCGCCGCCTGGCGACAATCTTTCGAAAGCTCTCCGGCAGCCTGGCCATGACGGAGCGCCTCGTGCTCTCGACCGTGCGCGCGCACCGCCTCCGGCCCCCGCGAGGAGCGCCGCGCCTCTATCGCGGAGCCCCCGGCGCCTCGCGCGCGGCGTCGGAAGCCGCGTCCCACGCCGCGCACCGCCGTCAGGAGCCGCTGGAGCCGAATCCGGACTGGCTGGAGGAGCGCGCCTCCGCGCTCCGGCTCGCCGCCGAGCTCCGTTCGGTATGGCGGTCGACCCAATCGCCCCGCTCCGGCCCCAAACCGGACTCGTCCGGCGGGCGCTCGCCGGACTGAGGCACGCGATGGGACGCCGGCCGCCGCGGCATGGATCGCCGGGGCCGGCCGGGCGCCATCACCTGTCCAGCCGGCGGAGAGCCTGGCGGACCGCCTCCAGGCTGACCTCATAGCGGGTCGCGATCCAGCGGATGTCCGCGCGCCGCGCCCAATCTCGCGCCAGCCACCCGAGGGGAAGGAGCAGCTCTGCGGCAAAGGCATTCGCCTCAATCTCGATGGGGTCCAGCGCGGCCGGCAGCGTTTCCGCTGGGCGGACCGACGTGAGCGGCGCCTCCTGGAAGCGCTGCCGGTGGTGGCGCAGCGCGAGGTGTCCGAATTCATGCGCCAGGGTAAAGCGCAGGCGGCCGGTGGGCAGCGCCCGGTTGACCGCGATGTGCGCGGCCTCGTCTTCCCACCATGACTCTCCCGCGGTGTCGTCCGGATACTCCACGGCGTGCACGTGGATTCGCTCCACAACGAGGATATATTCCACCGGTACGGGCGGGGATTCCGCCCGGTGCGCGCGCAGGTACTTGCGCGCCACCCGTCGTGCGAATTCGGATCGGGGTGCCATGGGTCATTCCCGTTAGCGCGGGCCGTCGGAGGTTTCGGAGTGGGGCACGGGTTTCCCTGCCCCGGCGTGGGAAAGCGGGAGTGGGGCGGATGCGAAGCTGCGGGATCGACTTTGGGACGAGCAACACCCTGGCGGCGTTCGACGATGGAGATGGGATCCGGCTCTGCTCTCTCGACCCGGCAAACCTGGACCCGCACCTGCTACCCACGCTGCTCTATTTCAGCCGGTTCGGCTGGAATACCGTTGGCCGGGAGGCGACGCATGCGTATCAGAAGGACCCGGAGGGCCGCTTCATCCGCGCGCTCAAGTCCGCGCTTCCCGATTATACGCCGGAGGACCTGTTCCGGATCTTCAAGCAGTCTTTCACCCTTCCGGAGCTGATCCGGCTGGTGCTCCAGCGCGCCCGTGAGCGCGTGGAGGAGCTGGCCGGCGGACCGGTGCAGGGCGTGACGCTGGGACGCCCGGTCCGGTTCTCCACGGATCCGGCCGTGGACCGCCGCGCGGAAGCGATGCTGCGCACGGCGGCCGCGGAGGCCGGCTTCCAGTCGGTCCGCTTCCTCACGGAGCCGGAAGCAGCGATCCGCTATTACTTCGGCCGGCATGAGCCGTCACTTGCGGATGCCACCGTGCTCGTCTTCGACTTCGGCGGCGGGACCCTGGACCTCTGCCTGGGCACGTTC
>CAYQDT010001107.1:0-1605 GCA_964416225.1 uncultured bacterium | reverse complement strand
CTGGACGCCCTGGTACTTTCCCGGCAGGAAGCCGCTGGACCACTGACGCGCGGAGACCGGCTGCGCGCCGCCCCCTTTGCCCTGCGTCACCATCACAATGAATCCCGGCAGCTCCTGGGTGGCCGTTCCGAGGCCGTACAGCAGCCAGGCGCCCATGCTCGGGCGTCCCTTGAGAATGGAGCCGCTGTTCATGAAGGCCTGTGCGGGATCATGGTTGATCTGCTCCGTCACCATCGAGCGCACGATGCAAAGCTCATCCGCGATCCCGCCGATGTGCGGGAAGAGCTCGGAGATCTCCTGCCCGGATTGCCCCCACTTCCTGAACTGGGCGAAGGAGCCGCGGGCCAGCAGCTTCGCGCCCTGGAGCTGCGCAAGCTGCTGGCCCTTGGTGAGCGACTCCGGGAACGGCTGCCCGTTCATCTTTTGCAGCATCGGCTTCGGGTCGAAGCTCTCGAACTGGGATGGGCCGCCCGCCATGCACAGGTGGATCACCCGCTTCGCCCGCACGGGGAACTGGAGTGGATACACGGCCCCGTGGGCCGGGGCCGCGGCGGGAGCGGGCGCGGCCTCGGCGCCCTCCAGCAAGGCCCCGAGCGCCATCCCGCCGAGACCGTAGGCGCCCTGCTGCAGGAACGAGCGCCGGTTGATGCGGCGTACGAATTCCCCGCAGTGGAGGTTTCTGGGATCGAAGATCGGGTCCATCGCTGCTTTCGTCTCTTTTCCTGAAGGCTGACCGGTGCCGCCGGCGCGCTCCGGTGGATCAATACCGCGTGATCGTCTCCTGGAGGTTCAGGATCACGCGGCCGACGCTGGTCCACGCGGCCAGCTCCACCGGGTCGGTTCCCGGCGGTACCGGAGCGATGCCGATGGAGGACAGCTTTGCCGCATCCTGCGCTCTCTGCCCGTATTCCGTGCGGACCCGCGAGAGGAATTGAAGAAGCGCCGCGCGCTCCCCGGGACGGATCGGGCGGGCGAGCGCTCGCTCATAGGCCGCCTCCAACCGGGCCCCGTCCGTTCCGCCCGCCTGGAGGAGGCGAACCGCGAGCGACCGGGCCGCCTCCACATACTCCGGATCGTTCAGCAGCGTGAGCGCCTGCTGCGGCGTGTTGGCCACGGTCCGAGCGGCAATGCAGTCCTCCCGCGAGGGCGCGTCGAAGTTCACGAGCGCGGGGTGGAGGAAGGTCCGCTGCCAGTGCATGTACACCCCGCGCCGCCACTGGCGATCGTCCGTCTCCGGCGTGTAGGTGCGGTCCGGGAACTGGATATTGGCATAGTAGCCCGCCGGCTGGTACGGCTTGCACGGCGGCCCGCCGATGCTGGGGTTCAGGAGCCCGGCGATCTGGAGCGCGTTGTCCCGGACGAACTCCGCTTCGAGGCGCCGGGGGTTCTGGCTGGCGAGCAGCCGGTTGTTCGGATCTACACCGCGAAGCTCGGGCCGGAGGTTGGACGACTCGCGGTAGGTCGCCGAGGTGACGAGCAGGCGCACCAGGTGTTTCACATCCCACCCGCTCTCGCGGAACTCCACCGCCAGCCAGTCGAGCAGCTCGGGATGGCTTGGCGCTTCGCCCTGCGCGCCGAGGTCCTCGACCTGCGCCGCGAGGCCGG
>CAYQDT010001106.1:0-1605 GCA_964416225.1 uncultured bacterium | reverse complement strand
CCGCTCCCGAACGCGGACGCCCGGAAGCAGGGCCACGACGTGGTCGGCTACTGCCTGGACGGCCGGGACGGGCGAATCCTCTGGACGGTTGATCTGCCGGGCGTGGAGGATACCGATTACGCCTACGGCTTCAGCGACTCCACGAGTCCCTCCCCCATCACGGACGGCGCGCACGTCTGGTTCTATAATGCCAGCGGCTCGCTCGGCTGCTACGACTACCGCGGCAACCGGGTGTGGATCCACCGCTGGAAGCCGACCTCCGGCCGTCCGTTCAACAAGCAGTTCGAACCGATTCTCTATGGGGATACGGTCCTGAACATGGAGCCGCGGGACGAAGGGGATCCGAGGCGGGAGACGCGGGATCCCTGGAACTACCTGCGCGGGCTGGACAAGCGAACGGGCAAGACGCTGTGGGTTTCCGAGGACGCACTCACCCACTACAATACGCCGGTCCTGGGCCGGCTCCCGAACGGCACGCCGGCGGTCCTTCAAGGGCGGGGTGGCCACCACGACGTGCCGGAAGCGCCGAGCGGGCTCAGCCTGACGAGCCTCCAGCCGGGTGAGGAAGGTAAATCCCTCTGGCGCTGCCCCCTCCCGGGCAAAGCGCTCTACACCATGCACTGGGACCAGCGGTACGCCTACTGGTTCGGCGAAGATCGGCCGGAACACACCGTGGTGGACATCCGGACCGGCAAGCCCCTCAGAACCCAGTCCCTGGTGGACCGGGTGGACTACCGCCGGTACAACGCGCGGTCCGGCCGCTATGAGCTAGTCGCCGATCTGGACCTGAAGCGCACGGATCCGCCCCTCCGCGTCTTCCCTGCGTGGTTCTGCAACATCGTCGCGAGCGGCTATCACTACTTCCTCTGCTTCACGGACCGTGCGGCGAAAGTGGGGCCGCCTTACTGCGTCGGGCGGGTGAACGTGGAAACCGGCCGCGTGGAGTATCTGGAGCTGCCCGTTCAGGTACTCCGCAAGCCGGGCGAGCCGGACCGCTACCTCTGGGGCCAGCCGCAGCCCTCGTCAACCGTCAACTCCCGGGGGATGGACGTCGCCGGCGATCCACGATCCCGGCGCGACGGTTGGTACTGGTGCTTCCTCGGCAGCCCGACGGCCGTGGACGGAAAGCTCTTCTTCACCACGATGTGCGGCGTGACGTACGTGATCGACAGCCGTGCGAAGGTGCTGGACGAACACGCCCTGCTGGCCGTGAACGATCTCGGGCCGGCCGGCGAGACGTGGAGTCTCAACTCGATCAGCTATGCGAACGGCCGCCTCTACCATCGGAGCCTGAAGGAAGTGGTATGCATCGGCCGCGCCGCGGGAGGCGAAAGTTCACCACGGAGCCACTGAGACACGGAGAGGAACCGGGAGAGCGGCTCGGAGAGAAGAGCGGTCCGGAGAGAAGAGGCGACCGGTAGACGGCGGCGAACCGCGGATCTCCGGCCGGTCCACGACAAGGCCCCAAGCCGATCCCCACCAGCGCAGCGAAATCAAAGGCCCAGCCGCCGGCAGGCGGCAAAACCTGTGACGCCCGGACCGCTCTCCAGGAACGGAGTGGAACTCCATACCCCAGCCGCCAAAGGCGGCAGAAAACTGTGACGC
>CAYQDT010001105.1:0-1608 GCA_964416225.1 uncultured bacterium | reverse complement strand
GCCAAGTACCTGCTGCTCCGGGAGAACACGGTGCTCCCCGCCCTCTCCGTGGGGGTGATCGACGCGCTCGACCAGCTCGGCGTCGACCCGAGCTGGTACGTGGTGGCGAGCAAGGATTTCCACCGCCTGACCCCTCTCCCGCTGCGGGTCCACTTCGGCTACGGCGCAGGCGTCTACGACAACGATCTCTTTGCCGGCGCCGAGCTCCACCTCACCTCCCCGACGGACATCGTGCCGGTGGTGCACCCGTCGTTCAGCGCCATCGCCGAGTACGAGCATCGGGATGTGAACGTCGGCCTCCGGGCCCGCTGGCGCGGCTTCGGCGCCACCGTCGGCCTGTTCGATTTCAGCCGCTTCGGCGGCGGTCTGACGTACACCACCCATCTGGGACGCTGACGCGCCGCCTCCGGGAGCGCCCCGCGCGGGCGCTCCCAGGTTTGCGTCCCCCATGCTCCCCCGGTATACTGGACCCGTAGCGGACGCCGACGGCGGCATGGGAGATGGTGATGCGCAGTAACTGGGGTAGCGGCGGGCGGTCCATGTTCACGCCCTTCAGCCTGTCCAGTATTCCGGTGGTGCGCGGGATCCTGATCGCGGCCGCGGCCGTGTTCCTCCTGGCGTTCCTGACCTCCCAGGGCGGCAGCCACTGGCCGGTTCTGCTCGCCTTCGTTCCCTCCCGCTTTCTGTCTCAGCCGTGGAGCCTGGTCACCTACCCCGTCCTGATCACGGATGTCGTGGCGCTGGTGTTCCAGGGGTTCTGGCTCTACCTGATCGGCGGGATGCTGGAGCGCTCCTGGGGCTCCCGCAACTTCGCGGCGCTCTTTTTTGCCTGGAGCGCGATCTGCGCCGCGGTCCTCCTGCCGGTCTACTACCTGACGGGCGGGGGCATCAACGTGCCGCTCACGGGCCTCACGCTGCCGAATACCTGCCTGACGGTCGCCTGGGCGGCGCTGGACCCGGAGATGGAGCTGCTGTTCTACGGGCTCTTTCCGGTAAAAGCGAAATGGATCGCCTGGATGGATGTGGCATTCGTCTTCTTCTCGTGGGGTTCTGCGTACGGCATTCCGATGTCGCTCGTCTCCCTGGCGGGTCCCGCGGCAGCCTTCTATTACGTTCGGAAGATGCCGCGGCTGAACCTGGGCTTCCGGGCGCCGCGCCGGGAGGAGCGCCCCGGTCGGATGCCGTCGCTGCTGCGGGAAGAGCCCCCCATCCCGCGCGAGCGGGTGAACCGCGCCAACCCCTTCGCCCGCCGCAACGAGCAGAAGGAGATCGAGCGGTTGAAGAAGCTCCTCGGAGAGGACGACGACGGCCACTCCGCCCCCCGCCGCTGAACCGCCGCCGCCGATTCCGGAACCGGCGCTCCACGCCGCGTCGATCGGCCTGAGCCCGTGCCCATACCCCGCCGGCCGGCCGCGTCCCTTCGCCTTTCGGCGTGAACGCGCGAACAATCATTCGCGTGTTGCGGCGGTTCTCCGGTATAATGGCGGACGATGATCCCCGTCCGCCTCCACCTCCACAACTTCCTCTCGTACGGCGACGGCTGCGAGCCGATCGACTTCTCCGCGGTCCATGTCGCCTGCCTCTGCGGACCGAACGGGCACGGAAAGA
>CAYQDT010001104.1:0-1609 GCA_964416225.1 uncultured bacterium | reverse complement strand
TGCGCCCGCCCATCGTGGCGGGGCCGATGCACCGCCACGTCATCGCCTTGACCCAGTTCTCCGGCAGTGCCCCCTCGGCCGGCGGCGGCTTGGCGCCGTCGTTGCGGCGCAGCTCGTCGATCTTCTTCTTCAGCTCGTCGGCCTTCTGCTTTACTGACCGCCGCGCAATGAAGGTCCCACCCGTGGCCGCGTAAAATAGGGGTATGGAGGCCCATGATTTCCTGCCGGCTGACGGGCTTGAGTGGCGGAGGTTCCGGGCGTTGCACTTGAAGCAGCAAGGCTGGTCGCGCCGCGATATTGCCGAGGCGCTCGGCGTCGCCCCCAAGAGCGTTAGCCGTTGGTTCGCCCGGGCCCGTGACGGCGGACCGGAGGGCTTGCGCGCTCACCCCAGCCCGGGGCCCCCGCCCAAGCTCGCCGCCGCTCAGAAGCGCCAGATCCCCGAGTTCCTCTGGCATGGCGCGGAGGCGTACGGCTTCCGGGGTGAGGTGTGGACCTGTGCCCGCATCACCCAGGTGATCGAGGAAGAGTTCGGTGTCCGCTACCACAAAGGCCACGTCGGCCGGTTGCTCCAGGAGCTGCGCTGGGCGCCCCAGGTGCCGATCCGGCGGGCGCTGCAGCGGGACGAGGAAGCCATCCGGCGCTGGCGGGACGACGTCTGGCCGGAACTCCGACGGCGGGCCCGGCGCGAGCACCGGGTGCTGGTTTTCGAGGACGAGTCGGGGTTCTACCTGCTGCCGGGGCTGGTCCGGACCTACGCCCCCGCGGCGCAGACGCCGGTGATTCGCGAGCAGCAGACGCGCGATCATCTGTCGGTCATGGGCGGCATGACGCCGGAGGGCAAGGTCTACACGCTGGCGCGGCAGGAGTCGCTCAACGGGCTGCACAGCGTCGAGTTCCTCCAGCACCTGCTGCGCGTTGCCGGGGAACGGCTGTTGGTGATCTGGGACGGCTCGCCGATTCACCGGCGGGCGGCGGTCCACGAGTTCGTGGCGGGCACGCGCGGCGCGGTCTGGTTGGAGGCGCTGCCAGGCTACGCCCCCGATCTGAACCCCTGGGACGAAGGGGGCTGGCATCACCTCAAGAATGTGGAGATGCGTAACCTGGTGTGCCGCGACCTGGAGGAGTTGCACCAAGAGTTCTACCTCGCGGTCGGTCGCCTGCGGCAGAAGCCTCATTTGGTCCGATCTTTCTTCGCTCAGGCCGGCATGAAGATCTGATAGGTGGGACCTTCACTGCGCGGCGATCAGTAAGCTAGTGCCATTCGTCTTATCGACCGCCTCATCGAACCGGTCGGGGACACGCCGGCCATCCAGGGACACGGCATGGAGCGTCCCGTCGCTCACCACGAGGTGATCGTGCCGGCCGGGGGGCTGGGGGAGCAGCTGCCCGCCACGCCGTGCCGGGCGGCGGCCTCCGAGCGCCGGGGCCGGGCGCGTCTCGTCATGCGTCGGCCTCGGGATGTGCGACCTCTTCGGCCTGGTAGATGACCAGCACGGCGCTGCTGCCGGGGCAGGAGTAGCGCCCGGGCGGCCGCCTGTCGCGCCCGTTCTCCGGCAGCCACACCTCCACCGGCGGGGCGTGGTCCTTCGCGCCGCTGGGAGGGCCGCGC
>CAYQDT010001103.1:0-1609 GCA_964416225.1 uncultured bacterium | reverse complement strand
TCGGTATTGACGTCTGGCACCGGATGTCGGTGCCGCAGAAGCCGAAGAACCGTGAGGAGGCCAAAGTCCAGTCGACTCCGCCCTTCAAGCGCGGCGAACCAGCCCCGGACTTCAGCCTGCCGCTCGGAACGCACGAGATCAAGTCTCTCTCCCAGGTGGTCCAGGGCGATACCGTCCTGACCTTCACCTGCGGCTGCTCCAACTGCCGGGAGATGCACACCTACCTGGCGACGCTCCTCGCCAAGATGGGCCCGCGGGCCCCGAAGGTGGTCACCGTGACCTCCATGCCGCCGGAAGCGGAGACCTCGTGGATCCGCGATACGAAGCTGCAGCAGACGATCTTCTACCAACCCGCGCCCGGCGGCCCGTACTACAACGAGATGAAGAAGGCCATGGAGCCCCATCACGTGACGAACGTGATCGACTTTTACAAGGGCCATCCATGTCCGCGGATCTACCGGCTGAACGCCAGGCGCGAGGTCGTCTGGATCGGTCCTTCGTTCGCCGAGCTTCCGCCGGTGATCGGGGAGGCTGAGATGGCGGGACAGGTCGCGCAGGCGCTCGGCTTTTCCCCACCCGGATCGCAGCCGTACCCCGGTAAGCCGGTCGCCCCGGACTTCCACCTGCCGGGGGCTCCGAAGAACCTGAAGCTCACCGCGGGAATCTCGCGGAGCTAGGCGAGATAGATTCACCGCGCCGGTGCGGCGTGAGAGAGACCGGGAAGACCGTCACCCCGACACGGAGAGGGGCCGGTGCGGCGAACAGGGCGCTGGACCGGGCCGCCGCGCTCGGTTCGGCTGCGCGCCCGCATTCGCGCCACGCTCCGGCCCCGCGCCGGCGCCTTCCAGGCGTGGCCGAACGCCTACAAGGCACTCCGGTAGAGCTCGGCCAGGTCCTCGCGCGTGACCGGGCGGGGGTTGGTGCGGTGGCACTCATCTTCCAGCGCCAGCTCCGACATCGGGCCGATGAGCGCGCTCGTTACGTTCACCTGCGCCAGGCGGGAGGGCAGGCCGATCTCATGGAAGAGGGCGGTCAGGCCCTCGACCACCCGCTGGACCGCGCCCTCGCCGGCTTCCGGCCCGCCCAGACCCAGCGCGTCCGCCACGGCGCCGGCGCGTGCCGCGATGGCCCCTTGGTTGAAGCGCAGCACGAAGGGGAGCATCAGCGCATTCGCGACGCCATGGTGAACGCCGGCGACGGTCGAGAGCGGGTGCGAGAGGGAGTGCACCGCGCCCAGCCCCTTTTGCGAGGCAAGCCCGCCCATCAGCGCGGCGATCATCATCTCGGACCGGGCTCGCAGGTTGTGTCCTTCCCGCACGGCCACGGGCAGCCACCGGAACGCCCGCCGCATTCCGTCCAGGGCCAGCGCGTCACAGAAGGGGTGGAAGGCGCGCGCGAAGTAGGCCTCCAGGCAGTGCGTCAGTGCGTCCGCGCCCGTTCCGGCGGTGGGGCGCGCCGGCAGATTCAGCGTCAGCTCCGGATCGCAGAGCGCGACCGTCGGCATCAGGTGCGGGCTGAAGATGACTTCCTTGCGCCCGTTGAGCGTGATGACCGTGCTGCGGGCAATCTCGCTTCCGGTGCCCGCCGTGGTGGGGATGGCAACCATCGG
>CAYQDT010001102.1:0-1612 GCA_964416225.1 uncultured bacterium | reverse complement strand
AAGCCAGCAGCCGCGAACCCAGCGGAGGGCGCCGTGTTTCCGGCGTCCGGAGGGCCTTTCCCAGCCACCCCCGCCGCGCCCGGGAGTGCCGTCCGCCGGGGAGCCAGATTCTTTCACGCCCTGGCTCATTCCGAGGCCGTATCTACGCATCCCCCGCCGGCAGCCGGTCGAGGAACTCCCGGATCTCGCCGGGGAGCGGGCTCTCATAGCACTGCAGGGTACCGTCGGCCGGATGCCGGAATGCCAGCCGTGCGGCGTGGAGGCAGAGGCGGCCCACCCGGGGCTCGGGCCCCCGCCCGAACAGCTCGTCGCCGACGATCGGGTGGCCGAAATAGGCTGCGTGGAGCCGGAGCTGGTTCGTCCGCCCCGTGACGGGCTCCAGCTCCAGCAGCGTGTAGTCGCCCCTCCGCTCCAGCACGCGGTAACGGCTCAGCGCCTCCCGGCCTTCCGGCCGGACGCCCCACTTCGGCGTGGCCTCCGGGTCCGCGCCGATCGGGGCGGACCACTCGCCGGCCCCCTCCGCCATGCGGCCGTGGACCACGGCCTGGTACCGCTTCTCCACCCGCTTCTGCTGGAACTGGACGGTCAGGAGCGAGAGGGCGCGCTGCGTCTTGGCGAAGACCATCACTCCGGAAGTGGCGCGGTCCAGGCGATGGACCACCCCGGGACGGATCGGAGGGTCCGCGGCGCCGGCCACGTTGAAGTGATGGGCGAGGGCATTGACCACCGTGCCGGACCGATGCCGGCCCGCCGGATGGACCACCATCCCCGCCGGTTTCCGGATGACGATCAGGTGCTCATCTTCGTAGATAATGGAGAGGGGGATCGGCTCCGGGTCCATCGCCGTGGAGGTGCCGTCCGGCAGCTCCAGCGAAACGCGGTCGCAGGCCCGTGCCCGCCAGCCGGCCGCCTGTGGGTCCCCGTTCACCCGGACCTCGCCCTGGTCCAGCCAGTGTCGCAGCCGCATGCGGCTGACCTGCGCCACCCGGGCGGCCAGAATCTCATCAAGCCGCAGGCCGTCCTGTTCCGGCGGGACCTCGAACTCCATCAGGAAACCATCACGCTCATGCCGCACCTGCATTCCGTCACCGCCCGCACTGCCCGCCGCGCCGCGGGGCTCGTCCTGGCGCTCGCCGCGGCGGGCCTGCCCGGCCTCTCCACCGGGGCGCGGGCCGCCGGCGCTCCGGCCTCGGCGTGGACCACCGATTTCAACCAGGCGCGCGAGCTCTCCAGGAAGACCCACAAGCCGCTCCTCATGGAGTTCTATGCGCTGTGGTGCGGTCCATGCAAGCTCATGGCTACCACCACGTTCAAGGACGCGAAGGTAAAGGGGCTCCTGACCAAGTTCGTGCTGCTGCGCGTGGACGTGGACCGCTACCCCGCGCTCGCCAGCAAGTACAGCGCGACGGCGATCCCCCGCACCGTCATCCTCTCGCCCGCCGGAAAAGTCGCTCGGTCCACCGAAGGCTACCACGACGCGAACGATTTCGCGCTCTTCCTGAAACAGTCCCTCTGATCCCGGGCGAAGCTCACTACCGCGATCCGGAGCGTTTTCACCATGGATTCTGCACCACGGAGACACGGAGAACCGAGGGAGAGGGATCGGATTTTC
>CAYQDT010001101.1:0-1614 GCA_964416225.1 uncultured bacterium | reverse complement strand
ATCGATGGAGCGATCACCGGCACGGTCCGGAACGCCTTCGCGCGGCTGGCTGATGCGCTCAATCGACTGGTCACGGGTCGGCTGCTGGATCTGGTGGTGCTCGGGGTCAACCTGCTCGTGCCGGCGCTCGCCGCGCTCGTGGACGCCATCCCGAAGGTCTATGACTCGTTCGTCGCCTTCTTGAATGGGATTACCAGCAAGCTTCCCGGTGGGGATGCGCTGAAGCTTCCGAAGTGGGCGGACCTGAAAGACCCAATGGACGACCTGAAGCGGTCGCTCGACAACAACACGGACGCTACTCGGGCCAATACCGACAAGATGCCAGGCGTGTTCGCTCCGGGGACCTACGGCGGCGGCAATTCCGTCCGCGGCGCCTTCCCGAGCAAATGGACGCAGTTCGAGGCGGCTACGGCAACCTCGATCTGGCGCGGGCAGCGGCTGGGCCACTTCGCGCTCGGTTAGAAATGGGGTGGGACGGGTCCTGCAATTGCGTTGCCTCCGCCCATCCCGCCGCCACTGCCGCCATTATCCGGAGCCAATGATCCCCCTCCGATGAACCCTCTCGCCCGAGGGGTGGCGGACCGCATTCCGAATCCGGTGACTGGCGGCGGAACGCCAGAAGAATCATTCTCCGGGCGGGAAGTCCGAGGGATTTCCGAGAGCCCCGGCCGAACAGGAGCGGGCGGCGGGTCAGCAATGAAGCTATCGGCTGGGTTCGGCGTGAATTCCGGGCTTGCTGTAGACGGTGGCGGATTAAGGGGCTGAATTACCGGCGCGGGAGAGACGGTTCGAACACCGGACGCTGGGGAGAGCGCTGCGGGGCGCCGCTCCCCCTCCGGCAGGAGACGCCCCACCACCACGAGGAGCACCAGCACCATACTGGCGACCACCGAGAACCACGCCCGGCGCCTCGCGGTCTCGACAGTCCGCTGCGCGCCCGGCGCAGAGAGATAGAGCCGCCGCAGGCGCATGGTCAGCCCGGAGAGGATGAAGCCGGCCAGGAGCGTGTAGAGAAATCCGAAAACAAGGGTATTGGCGCGATCCGTTTCCGCGGCACCCTTCCGAAAAACGTCGGCCAGGCCATGCAGCGCGGCCACGAAGAACAGCGCGGCGAGAAAGAGCCCAACACAGGTCCAAACGAAGGCGACGCTCCGCTCTGTGTTGTCCAACGGCCCAACCAGCGAGGTGGTGGCGTGGTAGACCGGAGCGGGATCCTGCGGCAGGCGTCCGACGTCCTGCGGGCTCAGCATCTGCGTCTGGTCCGGCGGCACGAAATACGTCCGGAACTGGTGCCCGCAGCGCCCGCACTGCGGTGCGTGTATCTCATTGGGCTGCTTGCATTTCGGACAGCCCTTCATCTGCATGGTCATCGACCGCCTCCCGTCCCTTCTTAAACGGACTGAGCGGGAAGTTCGATGCGCGGTCGGCCGCTCTCCTGCCGCCTACCTGTGACGCACTTCATACCGCGGCCCGATCCGGAGCTCCGTCCCGAGCCATCTCCCGACCTGCACGAGCCCGGAGCCGGCGAGCCAGAGCGCCGTGACGAGGAGCGCGATTGCCCAGGCCCGGAGCGGCCGGCGCCGGATTCCCGGATAGCCGCGCATCCGCGGCGAC
>CAYQDT010001100.1:0-1617 GCA_964416225.1 uncultured bacterium | reverse complement strand
AAGATGTCGCTCCAGGCGCTGTGGGTGAGGTCCATCCGGACCGGAGTCGCCTCCTTCAGGATCGGAAAGCAGGCGCTCCCGGGCTCGCGCTCCCGCAGCACCTGCCGGACGCGGAGGGGCTGGTCCTGCGGGTGCCCGACCCGGAACATCCATTGATTCCCGGCCACGGAGCGGACGCTCCGGCGCACCTGCTCGGCCAGGGTCTGGAACGCAAGGCGGTGGTAGCTGGCGGCCAGGGCGCTGGAAACGGAGTCGCTCGGCCCCTCCTCCTGTTGTGCCCGGAGAAAGAGGCTGATCGCCTCCTCGAAGCGGCGCTCGAGCAGGTGCAGGTAGCCGGGAAAGGGAATCCTCCCCAGGTCCGGCAGCTCCGGACGCTGCAGTTCGGGACGCTCGGGCAGGTGGAACCGGTGGATGGCGTACAGAAAGAGGCAGGCGCGCACCCGCTCGTAGAGGCTGGAGCTGGTGTGACGGAACGCCTCCAGGGCGTCGCTTTCGTTCAGGAGCTCCTGGAACGAGAGCGTGCGGCAGACGGCCTCCAGGGACTGGTCCCGCTCCGCTGCCTGTGCCGAGGTGATGACGCGGACGAGGCGGCTGGTCACGACAGCTCCCCGGCCATCTCGCGCTGGGCGAGGAGCTCGCACAGCCCGGCGAGCACCTCCTCCCGGTCCTTTCCGCAGAGCGCCAGGGCGAGCTGGGCCGTGAGCAGCCCGTAGCGGGCATCGACCGGGTAGCGCCGGCCCCGAACCGCCAGCGCCAGATACCGCTCCCGGGAAGCCAGCCGGGAGAGCACGGGCGACAACTGGATCCGCTCCGCCTCGCCCGCGGTCCGGACCGCGTCATGCAGGAGGTCCATCACGGTGGGCGTGAGCAGGTGCATCCCGAAGAAGCAGAGGTAGTGACCCGTCCGGAGCCCCGGCACGGTCAGCGCCTGCTCGGCCTCGGTTGGAGTCGGCTTCTCGGCCACCCGCTCGACGGTGAAGAGGTCCCGGGTTCCCGGAACCCGCCGGCCGCCGATGGTGCCGAAATAGGGCAGCAGGTGCTCCCGGGTGGATTGGACACCGGACACGGAGCAGGAATGCGCCTTCGCGGTCTCGATGAGCTGCTGGGCACAGCCCCGATCCCCGTTGACGTAGAGGTGGTCGCCGACCATGTGGAGGAACGGCTCGTCCCGCACGAACTCCCGCGCGCAGTGGACGGCGTGCCCGTATCCCCGCGGCTGGTCCTGCGTGAGAAAGCGGATGCGCTCCGCTCGCGCGCCCGCCGCCGTGCGGTAGGCGGCCTCATCTCCCGGGCAGATCACCAGGCCCACTTCCTCAATACCCGCCTGCAGCGCCTCGTCAACGATCACCCCGAGGACCGTGTTCTGTTCGCCGTCACGGTTGATGATCCGCTGGAGGGGAAGGGACCGCTGGTCCCTCGCCGCCGCGGTGATCACAGCCTTCTTTACCACGTCTAGGAGCCCTTCACATAAGAAGCACCCACTACCCGGACAGCGGCCGATGGGAGAACCGGCCCCTGCAGGTAATGGGTGCGGAAGCAGCAGCGCGCCGGAGCGTCCCGATGGACCGCCGGCGGCTTGCCCGCCGCGCCCACCGTCAACAGGCGCCGCGGCCGGTC
>CAYQDT010001099.1:0-1618 GCA_964416225.1 uncultured bacterium | reverse complement strand
CACGCGTGCCCAGGCCCAGCGGAGGGCACTCTTGCGCGCCCGATACAGTCCCTCCAGGCGCCGGTGAACCTTGGGGAGCTCGGGCAACGCATGGCGCACGAGAATCAGGTTGCCGTGCGTGTAGCGCCCATCGCCGAAGTCGGCGAATTTGTGCTCGGCTTCCGCGTACCGGCCCATGTGCTCGTGGCTGACCCAACTCAGCACCACGTCGGCGTCGTCCTTCACGGCGTGGGCGCGCCGGAGAAAATCGTCGATCATCCGCGCGCGCAGCAGCGGCTGATCCGGATGAGAGTAGAGCACGTATTCGGACCTCGCCGCCTGCAAGCCGCGACGCGCGTTCTCGACGATCGTATTCCCCTCCGGCACGCCGGATACCCGGGGCCACCGCCGCGCCAGCTCCAGGACCTCCGGAGCCGCGACCACGTGGATGGCGCCCACCCCGCGCGCGGCCGTGAGCGCGTCCAGAGCGTACGCGATCAGGGGCTTCCCGTTGAGCTCCACGAGCGCCTTGCACCCGGGCTGGTTCCCGGGGAAGAGCGGGATCTTGTTGATCGATCCCGCCATGACCACAACATCTACCTGCGGCGTTACTACTGCGTCGGTCTGCGGCATCCGGATCCTCGTCCTTTTCTCCCCGCGGCCGGAGCGCCGTCGGTGCGGCGGCTCCTGCTTCGCTTCTATCCTCCCGGTTGTTCCACGGCGGCCCGTTTTTTACGCCAGGGGACGGACGGGGCACCTGCCTGAAGGCCGCACGCTAGGTCAGCCACCCGCGAAGGCGACGGAGGGCCTCTTCGATGCGCGGGAGAGCGGATGCGAAGCTGAAGCGGAGGAATCCCTCACCGGCCGGTCCAAAGTCCACGCCCGGTCCGACCCCCACACGCGCCTCCTCCAGGATGCGCCGTGCGAGGCGCAGGGAATCAGGGTCGACGTGGCGCGCGTCGGCGAGCAGGTAGTAGGCGCCTTCCGGCGGCGCCGGAACGCGGAGGCCCAGCGCTTCCAGGCCCTGAAGGAGCACCTCCCGGCGCCGGGTATATGCTGCCCGCATCGTCGCCACGTCCGCGTCCCCTTCACGGAGCGCGGCGAGCGCCGCATGCTGCGCGACGGAGCCGGCGCAGATGAACAAATTCTGCTGCAAGCGCCGGAGGGGGGCTGCATATTCCTGCGGGGCGACCAGCCAGCCGATCCGCCAGCCTGTCATCGCGTACCGCTTGGAGAAGCCGTCCAGCACGAAGCACCGGTCGGTCACCTCCAGCAGGCTGCAGGCACGCGGGCCGTATTCCAGCCCGTGGTAGATCTCGTCGCTGATCACCGGGATGGGAAGGCCGGCCAGGGCGGCGAGCGTCTCGCGGCTCTGGATCGCGGCGGTGGGATTGGCGGGGGAATTGACCAGCAGCGCGCGCGTCCGCGGCGAGAGGCAGCGGCGCACGGCCGGCGCGGAGTAGCGGAAACCGGCGTTGCGCTCCAGGGGGAACCGCACCGGCGCGCCATGGAACGCCCGCACAAAGTTCGGATAGCAGGCATAGCCCGGATCCGGGATCAGCACCTCATCGCCGGGGTTGAGCAGCAGCGCCATCAGCAGCAGCAGTCCCGCGGAGGTGCCGGTGGTGATCAGTACCCG
>CAYQDT010001098.1:0-1619 GCA_964416225.1 uncultured bacterium | reverse complement strand
ACGCCCTATGGCGAACGACGGGTGATCGACATCCTGGGCGGCCGGGTCGACGGGGTACGACCCGGTTGGCCGCTGCCAGCGGGGCTCCCCGGGGAGGCTCATTCCGTAATCGGAATTCCGGCCCTATGCCGTGCCCCGCCGGCTTGGAGCGGTTTCCGGCCGGAGGAGCCGCGCCACCCCCAATCGCAGCGGAAACCTTACGCGCCGCCCCACCCATTTCCCGCAGTTCGCACCCGCAGCGCCGTCCCTTCCGCCGCGTCCGTCGTTCCGCGCCCCTGACCGGCCCGCGCAACGAGGGCCGACCTGCGCGGTGGATGCGGAGTCATCGAAGACCCGGACCTCCGCGCCCCAATCCACGCGCACTCCTGGTGGAACCGAAACCGCTGGCGCCGCACGGACTACCGCCGCTGCAGCCTGAGTGCCGGAGCCGGCCCCACCGCATCCAAAACTCCGGAGCAACTTTTCAGGACTAAGGATTGTCTTAAAAGTCGGGTATTTCTAGGAATGATCGGGGCAAGGCCTCTTCCCTGAAGCGCCTTGCGCGGCACGGTCACCGGCGTTCGTACAGCGCTGGCAGACCGTACTGCCCGGCCGGCGGCTTTCCGTGCCACCCGGCCAGTCTCACCCGCATGCGCGCATGTTTCACGGTCAGGCGTTGCGTGCGTGGGTCGTCCCTACCCGGCAGCGCTCCGGCAGCGCTGGAGCTGTACCGTTTTGATGGTAGCTCGGGTCGGGGAGGGTGGATCCGGAAGGAACGGGCGGAGATCGGAACCATGCACCGCGCATTCGTGGTTGCGACTTGTTGGCTGGTGGCGGGAGCAGCCGGAGTTGCGGAGGCGGATAACTGGCTGCAGACCGGACATGACGGCCGTCACACCTTCGCGTCCAAGGACGCCGTGAAGCTGCCGCTGACGGACATCTGGAACGCAGAGGGGGGTGGCCCCGCGGCCATCGGCTTCGGGCGCGTGTACTACGTCACCTCCAGCGAGGGCACTGGCGTCAGCACGCTGGTATGCGCCTCTGCCCGCACCGGGACTGTGCTATGGCGACAGGCGCTCTGGTGTAACACGGAAGCGGCGTTTTTGGGCTATGACGACTTCTCCCCCACCCTCTCCGAGAATGGAATCGTCTTCATCATCGACGCCCGTGCCGGCGCGGCGGGCCGGGTTCCCGGCATCCGGGCATTCCACGCGCTAACGGGCCAGCCGTTGGGCGGGTATGTGCCCGCCCCGCGGACTCAGGATATCCCGGTGCCACTGCTGGTTCAAGACCAGATGCAGGCGCTTCCCCCGGCGGAGCCCCGTCCCCCGCTCCAGTTCCCGGGCGAAGCCAGGATCATGGCCCCCAGCCTGCTGCTGGACGGGGGCCGGATCTTTACCAGCCTGGCGCGGTGGCACTGCTGCACATGGACGCCCGCCGGCCAGCCGCTCTACGGAGTGTTGACCCACCTGGAACAGACGCTGAACCTCGAAAAGCGGACTATCGAGACCAAAAGGCACGTCGGTTGGCTGGACTCGACATTCGTCTCCGCCGATGGCGCGGCGATCGTCAGCGGATACTGGGATATGCGGGACGGCAGCCCGGCCCCCGAGCCGTTCGCGGCGGGCGCGCCCGCCCCT
>CAYQDT010001097.1:0-1626 GCA_964416225.1 uncultured bacterium | reverse complement strand
ACCGGCGCCACGAGGCGGCCCAGGGCGGTGGACGCCGGGAGAGTGAGCGCCGCCCCCTTTAGGAAAGCTTCCTTAGAAAAGATTTTGGGCGAAAGCAGAGGAATACGTTGAGCGATTGGACGAAGTTCGTTAGGAAAGGAGGTGAGAGGTTGAAACTGTACTGCAACTTCGGTATTCTCGTCATCATTGCCGGGCTGGCCGCTACCCTTCTCGCCGGATGCGGCGGCGGTGGTGAGGGCGGCGGCACCGGCGGAAAGAGCAGCGGCGTCGCGCCGCCGCCTCCGGGCTACCAGGCGGTTCCCACCGCGCCGCCCACTTACAATGCGAGCGGTCAATCAAAGCCCGGAAACTCTGGCGCCAAATAGCCCGAGAGACGGATCATTCGGTCTCAACGAGGAGTGTCTCATCATGTCATCGAAGAGAGGGGCCGCGGGACGCAGCGGCCGTATGAGCGGCTTTACGCTGATCGAGCTGCTCGTGGTCATAGCGATCATCGCCATCCTGGCCGCCATTTTGTTCCCTGTTTTTGCCCAGGCCCGCGAAGCCGCCCGCAAGGCTTCCTGTCAGAGCAACCTGAAGCAGCTCGGCAACGCGCTGCTGATGTACGCGCAGGACTACGATAACCGCTACCCGCATTGCGGCTGGAACGGCGGCGGCACGGTAGACGGCAAGATCATTCCGGACAACAACCTGTGCGTGCAGACCGGTCAAACGGTCGTGTGGAACGGCGAGCTCTATTCCTACGTGAAGAACCGCGGCGTATACAAGTGCCCGAGCGACCCGTATACCCGTGGCGTCAGCTACATCTACAACCAGGAAGTCTCCTGGCGCGATGGCGGCGGCGACCCGCGGACCCATCCGACGGTCGAAGCCAAGATGAACAAGCCGGCCGAAGTCTTCGCGCTGGTTGACGGCGGCGTGGGCGGCAACCGCAACGCGGGCTGGTACGGTCTCCCGGCCGGCACCCCGGATTCCACGTTCTACGACGTGGACATCAAGTGCGGCGACTACACCGAGCCTCGCGACTGGGGCCGGCTGACGGACCGGGGCAACACCGGCCGGAGCCACGGCGGCGGCGCCAACTGGCTGTTCTTCGACGGCCACGTGAAGTGGGCCAAGCTTCAGGCGAACACCATCAACAACTGCGCCGCCTACGGCCCGCCCAACGGCCACCTGACCGGCTCCGTGCCGATCTACTGGGCCAGCGACGTCGACAAGCCGTGCGGCACCAGCAACGCGGTGACGGACGAGTGGCAGCTCTGGACGGGCGGCGGATCCAACCCCGCGCAGTAGTCCCGGCCATGCTTGCGGCGCCTCGCTGTCGAGGCCCCCGAATGCAAAAGGGGAGTCCCGCAAGGGGCTTCCCTTTTTCGTGTCCGCGCCGGGAGATTCCCAGGGGGATCGGCGGCACCCGGCCGACCCGGAGGAGACCGGCGGGCGCGCCGGCGGCGGGACATGGCTCCCGGCCGGGGCGGAAGCTCGCGCCCGGTCCATGCGGGTCGTGGACATGGCGCCACGCCGGCGCGCCGGAGGCGGCACGGCGGGATGTCCGGCGCGCGGCAAGGAGTTCGCGGCAGCCACGGCCTGCGGCGCCGGGGCGGGTGCGCGGTGCTCCGTTCAGCACCG
>CAYQDT010001096.1:0-1628 GCA_964416225.1 uncultured bacterium | reverse complement strand
CCCGCTGCCGGCCATTGCTCTACTCGCCCAAAGCGTACCGCTCCAGACCTGCTCCGAGCCTGGTAAACTGGAAGCATCCCCCTCGCTGCGCGGCGCATTCCCGATGGCCTCTCTCTTCGACTTCGACCTCCTCCATACCGGCGGCAGCTCCAGCGCCGCGCTCAGCATCACGGAGCTGACCTTCCATCTCCAGTCCCTGGTGCGGGAAGACCTGCTCCTGCAGGACATCTGGGTGCGGGGCGAGGTCTCCAACCTAACGCGGGCCGCCTCCGGCCATACCTACTTCTCGTTGAAAGACGCGGGAGCGTGCGTGAGCTGCGTGATGTGGCGCAGCGCGGGGGGCCGTGTGCCGTTCCGGCTGGAGCCGGGGATGCAGCTCTTGGCGCACGGTTCGCTGGATGTCTACGCTCCGCGCGGCCAGTATCAACTCGTGGTGGACGAGGTGCAGCCGGACGGCGCCGGCGCCCTGCATCTAGCGCTGGAGCAAACCAAGGCGCGTCTTCTGGAAGAGGGCCTCCTGGATGCGGAGCGCAAACGCCCGCTGCCCACGTTTCCGCGGACGGTGGCTGTAGTGACTTCCACCTCCGGCGCTGCGGTGCGGGATATCTGCGTGATCCTGCGCTCCGGCGCTCCCTCCCCGCAGATCTTGCTGGTCCCCGCCCTGGTGCAGGGGGAGGGGGCGGAGGCCAGCCTCTGTTCGGCACTGCAAGCCGCCGGCGCGCACCCGGACGTCGACCTGATCATCATTGGGCGGGGCGGCGGATCGCTGGAAGATTTGTGGTCGTTCAACGGAGAGCGGCTGGCGCGCGCCATCGCGGCTTGCCCGGTGCCGGTGATCTCCGCCGTGGGGCATGAGACCGACTTCACCCTGGCGGACATGGTGGCGGACGTGCGCGCTCCCACGCCCACCGCGGCGGCGGAGCTGGTCCTGTACCAGCGGGCCGCGCTGCTGGAGCGGTGGTCGCGCGCGCAGGATGAGATCACGGCCCTATTCCGCGGCAAGGTGGAGAACGCGCGCCTCCGCTGGGAATACGTGAGCCAGCGGCGGGTGCTGACGCATCCGGAGTGGATGGTCCAGCGCCGCCGTCAGGACCTGGACGAACTGGAGGCGCGCCTCCTCCGCGCGCGGGAAAGCATGGTGCGCCGCTGGCAGCATCGCCTGGCGCTGGCGGCGGGCAAGCTGGATGCGGTCAACCCGCTCCGCACGCTGGCCCGCGGCTTTGCGTCCGTAACCCGGCTGCCGGAGGAGACGCCGGTGCTGGGGGTGGGGGACGTGCCACCCGGCGCGCAGGTGCGGGTGCGACTAGCGGACGGCGCGTTTACGGCCCGAGTGGAAGAACTGGAACTGGAGTCGGCAGGAGACGAAGTATGAGCCTGGAAAAGGAAGAGCTGAGCTTTGAAGACGCGGTGAGCCGGCTAGAGAATATCGTCACCGCGATGGAGATGGGCACGCTGCCGCTGCAAGACTGCCTGAAGCAATTCGAGGAGGCCGTGGCACTCTCACGGCACTGCGCGGCGAAACTGGAAGAGGCCGAGTCCGCGATCCGCGTGCTGGAGACGGATGGGAGCGTCCGCTCGGCACACGAGTTGGCCTGGACACTCGAAGACGCGAATGCGTAGAGTGCGTC
>CAYQDT010001095.1:0-1630 GCA_964416225.1 uncultured bacterium | reverse complement strand
GACCGGGGGCGTGCGCACCACCGCCGGTTCCGCCCTGCTCCGTGACTGGGTGCCGGAGCGGGATGCGACCGTCGTGCGCCGCCGGAAGGAGGCGGGCGCGGTACTGCTCGGCAAGCTCGGGATGCATGAGTTTGCCTTTGGCGTGACGAATGAGAACGAGCATTATGGCCCGGTGCGCAACCCGCGAGACCCGGAGCGGATTCCGGGCGGCTCCAGCGGCGGCTCCGCGGCGGCGGTGGCGGACGGACTTTGCTTTGGCTCCCTGGGCTCCGATACGGGTGGCTCCATCCGGATTCCCGCCGCGCTGTGCGGCATCGTGGGGCTGAAGCCGACGTATGGCCGCGTCTCCCGGTCCGGCGTGGTTCCCCTGGCCTGGTCGCTGGATCACGTGGGGCCCATGTCCCGAACGGTCCAGGATACGGGCGTGCTGCTCGAGGCGATTGCCGGACCGGATCCGGACGACGCCACCTGCCTGGCGGCTCCCGTGCGTCCCGGTGAGTTTTCGGAGCTGGAGAGCGGCGTCCGCCGGCTGCGGCTCGGGATCCCCGTCGAGCACTTCTGGGACGTCGTCGATCCGGAAGTGGAGCGGCGCGTGCTGGAGACGATCGCCCAACTGCGGGAGCTGGGCGCGGAGATTTGCGAGATCTCCGTGCCGTCGCTCCGGTTCATGCCGGCCGCCCAGGCCGCGATCATTCTGTCGGAAGCCACGGCCTACCACCGGCACCGTCTGCGCACGCAGGCTGCGGAGTATGGCCGGCAGGTGCGGCTGCGGCTGATGGAGGGGCTTTTTCTCTCTGCCGCGGAGTATCTGGATGCCCAGCGGGCGCGGAAGATGATTCGGCGCGAGCTGCTGGACCGGCTGCGGGAGGTCGATGCCCTGCTGACGCCGGCCGTTCCGATCACGGCGCCCCGTATCGGCCAGGCGACGGTCCGGACGCCCACGCTGGAAGGACCCACTCCCAGCTTCCTGGTGCGCAACACCTCCGCCTTCAATCTAACCGGCCTGCCCGCCGTCAGCGTCCCCTGCGGGAGCGTGAGCGGTTTGCCGGTCGGACTGCAGATTGCGGGGCGGCCTCTCGAAGAGGCGCTCCTGCTGCGCATCGCCCGCGCGGTCGAAGCCATACAGGAATAGAAGCCCGGATGTCGCCTGCCCGCCGGAGGTCCGATCCCCCTCCATTCAGCTACACCGCGGCGCTCCACGAGGTGATCGAGGACGTCCAGGGCACTCTGGAGGAGCTGCGGCACGTCGATGTGACGCGCGTGCTGGTCTCCATCACCCAGGCTCGCCAGGCCACCAAGCACGGCGTCTACGCGAGCTGCGTCCCGCTGCGCTTCCAGGACGGGGAGCGTGAGGCTCTCGTCCGGCGGCGCCGGTACCGGATGCCGGTCCTCGAGCACGATGGGCGGGAGGTGCTCTACATCCTCTACTTCATGCTGCCGCGCTTCCACGAGGAGCAGGACTACCGGGAAAAGCTGGCCACGATCATCCACGAGCTGTACCACATTAGCCCGCAGTTCAACGGCGACATCCGGCGGTTCCCCGGCAAGAACTTCGCGCACGGCCACTCGCGGGAGGTCTACCATGCCGCGATGCGGAAGCTGGCGGACCGCTATCTGAGCCGCAGCCCGC
>CAYQDT010001094.1:0-1633 GCA_964416225.1 uncultured bacterium | reverse complement strand
CGGGCGATGAGCAAAGCAACGACCCACTGTAGGCTCAACGTAATACGCCGCATCGGTGACAGACGCCAAAACTTGGCCACCAACCGTGCCCCTTCCGCCAGACCGCCGGTTCAACCCGAAGTTGCCGGTTCCGAAGCATTATGGCCTGCGAAGCGTGCCAGCTCAAACCGGCAGGCTTAGATCCAGGTGCCGAACCAGTGGACTGCGCCAGCACTGCGTGTGGGTGACGTTCACCGTGCCGCTGTGCTGCGGCGAACAATGAGCTGGGCGGCGACGGTCTCCCGGTACGCCGCGTCCAGCTGTTCATCCACACGGTGGAGACCCAACTCCGCGGCGCGCCGACCCAATTCGGGTAAGCGGAAGCTCACTACCGTCAGCGCCGGAACAGCGACGTGGGCAAAGATGTCTCCGTACGTCAGCAATGAGATATCGCCGGGAACCCGGAGTCCGCGCTCGTCCAGCGCTCCGCGGATGCCCAGCGCGATGCGCTCGTTGTAGGCAACGACGGCGGTGCAGCCGGTGGGATCAAAGACGCCGGTAAAGGCTCGCTGCGCGTCGGCGATAGATTGCTCCACGGTGTCCTGCCCCCACTCTGGCGGCAGCTCCAGGGGCAGAACTCGCAGCGTGAGGCCGGCAGCGGCCGCCTCTTCCCGCACCTCCACATCCCGCTGATCGTCAGTGATCCGCCCTTCGCGGAGGTGCGGGACCCACAGCACTTCGCGGTGCCCAAATGCCGCCAGGTGCTCCATCGCTTCCTGGGTCCCCCGGCGTGTATCCATTGTCACGCTTGGGAAGCCGCTGCAGCGCGGCACCCCGACCATCACTACCGGCAGGTCCACGCTGTCCAGTTGATCCAGCTCGTGCTGGTAGATCTCCGCGGGGACGATCAGGACGTCGATGCGGCGCTGGCGAAGGTGCTCCACGCCCCGGCGCAGCTCGTGTTCGCCCTCCGTGGGTCCGATGATGAGCAGGTCATGGCCCGCGGCGCCCGCCCCCTGCTCCACCCCGCGGATCAGCTGGCCCCAGAACTCGTTGTCGAAGTGAGGGCGGGGATGGAGCCGACACACCAGCCCGATAGTGCCGGACTTTCCCTGGTGCAGCGCTTGCGCGTGGAAGTTGGGCGAGTAGCCTAGCTGCCGCGCCAGCGTGAGGACGCGCGTGCGCGTTTCGTCGCTCGCCCCGGCGTTGCCACGTGCCCCATTCAGGATCTTGGAGACGACGGTGACGGAGCAGTGCGCCCGATCCGCAATCTGCTTGAGCGTGACGCCGGAGGCGCGACTCATCTCTTCACCGCTCCGCCGCGCCGAGCCATCTCCTCGTTCCACGCCTTTACCTTCTCTTCCGGCGCAGACGTGAACTCGATTTGCGTCTCTGGCAAGTCCCGCTTCAGTTGTGCGAGCTCCGCCTCCGTCACCCCGCAGCGCTCCAGCCTCAACCGCTTGAGCGTGCGCAGCGCCCGCAGGTGGTCCAGACCATCGACGTATGGGATCACCATTTCCACCAGCGTCAACTCCTGCAGCTTCGGCAGCTTGCCGACGTGGACCAGGTCCGCGCCGGTGAAGTAGGGATAGTAGTTTGGGTTCAGGACCAGCCGCTCCAGGCGGCGGACGTCGAAGCCGCCGCGGACGAACTC
>CAYQDT010001093.1:0-1635 GCA_964416225.1 uncultured bacterium | reverse complement strand
TCATGGAGGCGCTGGCGGCGGGACTTCCCGTGGTCACGACTTCCGTGGCGGCACTCCCGGAGGCGGTGATCCATGGAGAGACCGGCTGGGTGGTTCCACCCGACGATCCAACCGCTCTCGCCGTAGCCATCACCGGACTCGCGGACAACCCGGCGTTGCGGACCCGCATGGCACGGACTGCCCGAGAGGCGGCCCTTGCGCGCTTCGACGCGGAGACGAATTACCGGCGCCTGGTGAACCTGGTCCGAAGTGCGGCGGCAGACTGCTGATCCGCAGTTTTACTCCACGGTAGGGACGTATCGCGATGAAATACCTTTTCCTGATCCCGAGTATTATCAAGCCCCTCACCGTTTCCGGCGACCCATCCGTCCCGCATCCGCTGATGGATTATCATGCGCTTGCCGACCGGGTACGCGCTCACCCGGGTTCGGAGGTGGAGTTGCTGGATTACGCCGCGGTCGCCGCGGATCGAAACCCGGCCGTCCGGATGGCGCGCCGGTTGGCCGGGAAGGACGCGGCGCTGGCCCTGATGGGAATGCTCCGCTCGCGGAACGTGGACGCGATCTTCACGAACGGAGAGAACGTTGCTATCCCGCTGGCGCTGCTATTGAAGATCGTACGCCGCCGCCCCGGCCACATCACTATCGGCCATCGCCTCTCCACGGGAAAGAAGGCCCTCTTCTTTCGCCTCCTTCGCACGGACCGCCAGATCGACACCATCTTTGTCTACGCGCGGACCCAGCTCGAACATGCGCGCGATCGGCTCCGGATCCCGGAGGACAAGCTATCCTTGATTGCTTTCCACGCCGACACCCGGTTCTATCGCCCGCTGGAGGGGGTCGCGGTGGATGAAAACCAGGTCTGCGCCGCGGGTCTGGAGTGGCGCGATTACCCAACGCTGATCGACGCGGTTGCGCAAGCTCCGGAGCTGAAGGTGCGGCTTGCCGCAGCCTCACCGTGGTCCAAACACGCGGACGAGACGGCGCGGCGGCCGCTCCCGCCGAACGTGGAGGCCCGGCGGTACGAGTATCACGAGCTCCGCGAGCTGTATGCCCAGTCGGCGATCGTCGCGGTGCCGCTCTACGAGAATGACTTCCAAGCCGGCATCACGACGCTACTGGAAGCCATGGCGATGGGGAAGCCGGTGCTCGTGACCCGTACCACGGGACAGCAGGACGTGGTGACGGACGGTGAAAATGGACTGATGGTCGATCCTGGCGACATCAAGGGCTGGTCAGAGGCCATCGAACGGCTGCGGGGCAGCGCCGAGCTGCGGGAGCGGCTCGGTCGTGCGGCCCAGAGGTGGGTGGAGACTCACGCCACGCTCGATCTCTGGACCCGTCGCATCGCGGGAGCTCTGGCAGCGTCCGCCGGGCGAGCCGGGGAAGAGGCCCCCGCGCATGATCCCGGACGGCTCGGAGCCGCGGCGGGCGATTGTGAGGCAGCGAAAAGGTGCTCTTCCAGGTCTGCCTGATGGTTCGGTCAACTGCGGAGTCGGCGAGGGCGGCGCTCCGAGCAGAGCGCCGCCCCGTCGTTTCGGGCGAACGGTCAGATCCGCCACGTCGATGAAACGAGGACTACGGGAATGCGGTCAGCGTCTCCATCCCCATATTGTCCCAGTGCCGCTCGTCCGCC
>CAYQDT010001092.1:0-1636 GCA_964416225.1 uncultured bacterium | reverse complement strand
AAGTATGACGTGGACGCGCGGATCATCCGGATCTTCAACACCTACGGTCCGCGCAATCAGCTCGATGACGGCCGGGTGGTGCCGAACTTCATCACGCAGGCCCTCCGCGGCGAGCCGCTCACCATTTACGGCGACGGGAGCCAGACCCGGAGCTTTCAGTACGTCAGCGACCTAGTGGACGGCATCCTGCGCGCGCAATTCACCGCCGGCACGAAGGGCGAGGTGTTCAACCTCGGCAACCCGGACGAATTCACCATCGTCGAGTTTGCGCGGGAGGTGATCGCGGCGACCGGCAGCCGCTCGCCGCTCGACTTCCGCCCGCTCCTCTTCGAGGATGATCCCAGCCGCCGCCGCCCGGACATCTCCCGGGCCCGCCAGCTGCTCGACTGGGCACCCCGGGTCCCCTTGCGCGCCGGCCTCTCCCAGACCGTGCCGTGGTACCGCGAACAGCTGGGTCCGGCGGCCGTGTGCCCCTGATGGGGTGCGAGCGAGTGGACGGGTCCGGAGGTGGAGCAGCGGCCATGCCTCGCATCCGGCATCGGGCCGCCGGCGACCGCTGCACCCGGCCCCGACGCCGGCCCCGTGCCGCAGAGATCGACGCGCCGGCTTGCCGCCCTCGTGATAGATTCAATGCGTGTCAGCCGAACTCCGTCCCTCGTCCCCGCCCGCATCGATCCCCAGTATCGACCTCCTTGGCATGCGCGTCAGCCGCGTGAGCCGGACGGAGGCGCTGGAGCTCCTTCAGCAGTTCATCTCCAGCGGTGAACCGCACCTGGTGATCACCGCCGATGCGTCGATGCACGTGATCGCGAGTGGTGATCCGGAGTTCCTGCGGATCGTCAACGGCGCGGCTCTCGTGACCCCGGACAGCACCGGCGTGCTCTGGGCTTCCCGGCGCCTGGGCACCCCGCTCACCGAGCGCGTGTCGGGTGTCGACATTGCGGAGGTCCTCTGCGCCGAGAGCGCGCGGAGGGGCTACGGCGTCTACTTCTACGGCGCCGCGCCCGGCGTGGCGGCAGAGGCCGCGGAGGCGATGCGCAGCCGCTATCCGGGCTGCAATATCGTGGGTACGTGGCAGGGCTTCCTCAGCGGCCCGGAGGAAGAAGCCGCCCTGATCCGCGACATCCAGGAGAAGCGGCCGGCGGTGCTCCTGGTGGCGCTTGGAATTCCGAAGCAGGAGAAGTGGCTCACGCGCCACATGGCGGAGCTGCGAGTGCCCGTGTGCATCGGCGTGGGGGGCACCCTGGACGTCTTCAGCGGCCGGGTCAACCGGGCGCCGGTCTGGATGCAGCGGAATGGTCTCGAGTGGCTCTACCGTCTGGTGAAGAACCCGAGTAAGTACGCGAAAGTCGCGACCCTGCCGGTGTTCATGCTGCGGGTGCTGAGGCGCCAGCGACTTCCCGGGAGCTGAGAAGCCGGGCCCCTGCCTCCGTTCCGCAGCCGCTACGGACCGATCCACCCGCGCTTCCCTGCCGGTGAGGCTGCCTCGCGCCGGCACGGAATGGATGCCGAGGAAGCGGACGCCGGCATCGCCTCCGCGCCCGCGGCGGAGCTTCGGTCCCGCTCAGCCCGGCCCGCTACTGCGGCGCAGCCTTTGGCACGTCCGTAGTGCCGGGCTCGCCCGTCGCGTGGGCCG
>CAYQDT010001091.1:0-1637 GCA_964416225.1 uncultured bacterium | reverse complement strand
ACGGCCCTCCGCCGGATGGCGGATGAGTTCGGTCCGCTCGGGCGCACGCTGATCGACGGATAGACGCGCGTCCGGCGCAGGTGAGGCGGGTACCGCGGTGGAGATCCGCCGCGATACCCGCCGGAGCATTTCCCGGCGAGCGTTACCGGCGTCCTGCTCCGGGGACGGATGCTGCGCTCTTCATGGTAGCATCCCTCCTTCCCGAGGTTGGTGACCTCAGCTCCCCTATCGACTGGTGCCCCGGAGGCGCTAAAAGGCAGCCGATTAGCGAGGCGCTTCCGGTGGCATAATCTCGCCAGCGAGCCGTCGCCGGCGACGGCGCCCGCCCGCGGAGCAACTCCGGGCGGGGTGGAGCAGGTCGAGCAGCGGAGGGCGCGTGGCGAGGGAGCAGCACTGGCCGGACACCATCTGGATAGTGCGGCACGGGCAGAGTGCCGGAAACGTGGCGCGGGATGCCGCGGAGCGGGCGGGCCGCCACGAGGTGGAGATCGCCACGCGTGACGTGGACGTGCCGCTTTCCGAGCTCGGCGAGCATCAGGCGCGGGCCCTGGGCCGCTGGTTCGGCCGGATGCCGAGAGAGCGCCGTCCGAACGTGGTGCTCACCTCCCCGTACGTGCGCGCGCAGGAGACGGCCCGCCTCGTGGTGGACGCGGCGGGCATCCGCCCGGAAGAAATCTGCGTCGAAATCGATGAGCGGCTCCGGGAGCGGGAGTTCGGCATCCTGGATGGGCTCACCCGGCACGGGATCATGGAGCAGCACCCACGGCAGTCGTTCTACATGACCCGGCTGGGGAAGTTCTACCACCGGCCTCCGGGCGGTGAGAGCTGGTGCGACGTGATTCTGCGCCTCCGCAGCGTCCTGGATACGCTCAGCCGGGACTACTGCAAAGACCGGGTCCTCATTGTGGTCCACCAGGTCGTCGTGCTCTGCTTTCGATACCTCTTCGAGAAGATGACGGAGGAGCAGATTCTCGCCATTGACCGGAAGGCCGACGTCGCCAACTGCTCCGTGACGACCTATGAGTTCGACCCCCGCCGGGGACGCGCCGGAGAGCTTGCTCTGGCCGGTTACAACTTTGTCGCACCGCTCGAGGAAGCCGGCGAGCCCGTCACGAGGAGGCCGGATGTCCCCGTCGCGCCCAAGTAGTCTGGACGGGCTGGAGATCACCCCGGCGCTGCTCCGGCGCTGGCCGCTGCCGCAGCCGGACCGTGCGGGCGATAAGGAAGAGCGTGGCCAGGTCCTGGTGGTTGGCGGTGAGGTCGGGGTGCCGGGGGCTGTGATCCTCTCCGCGACCGCCGCGCTGCGAGCCGGTGCCGGGAAGCTGCGCCTGGCGGCGGCCGCAAGCGTGGCCCCGTTGCTTGCCGTTGCGGTGCCGGAAGCCCGGGTCTTCGCGCTCCCGGAAGGCGGCGGCGGCGCCCCGATTCCAACTTGCGCCGAGCGACTTGCGGAGCTGGCAGCCGCGGCCGACGCGATCGTGCTCGGTCCGGGACTCATCGATGAGGCGAGCGCGGCCCTGCTGCTGGGAGACCTCCTCCCGCGGCTCGAGAAGCCGGCGGTGATCCTGGATGCCGGAGCCCTGGCGGTGCTCCGGGAGCACCCGGACGCGCTCCATCGCTTTGGCGGGCGAGCGGTGATC
>CAYQDT010001090.1:0-1640 GCA_964416225.1 uncultured bacterium | reverse complement strand
CGGCCGGCGGATGGAGGCGGTGGGAGAGCGGGGCGTCCGGGGACGGAGGCCCGTCGCCGCGGTCAGCGCACCGGTTTCCGGCCCGGACCTCTACCCCGAAGTGCTCCAGGGAGCTTAGGAGCTGCCCGATCCTTTCTTCCCTCGCGCCCTGGTGCAGGTCGATCCGGTGGATCTTGGCGAGGTAGTACTTGAGATCTCCCGGCAGCTCCACCGGCTCCAGCGCGACGGGGAGGATCGGTTTTTCTTCCGAGTGCGCCAGCGCCACTTCGGTCTGGACATTCTTTGAGGCCGCGGAGGCCGCGGATAGCGCGACGATCAATACTCGACAGCCGGCGATGGCCGCCGTGATCTCGCGGGCCCACGAAACACCGCCGGCGATCCCCCGCTCGTCCACCCAAACGGGGACCCCGGCTGCCTTCAGCTCCGTCAAGAGGGAGCTGACCTGGGCGCGATCAGCGTGCGCATAGCTGATGAAGACTTCTCCGGGCATGGTCCCATTCGCCCGCCACGCCGGCTATGCCGGATCCGTCCGGGAAGTCGACGCGTTTCGCCGAGCGAAAACCGTCGCGTACCGCGGACAGCTGCCTGCTGCTCGAACTCGAAATCGAAGATAGATCGCGCCAGATCGTCGGCGGGTGTCGGATGGACTGCCCGCCGCGGTTAGCGTGCTCCGCCCCCCTCAAGGACTAAGTGCGTGTGCTATGCTGCTTCCGCGCATCAGAGGAACAATTCCTGCGTTCGATCATTTAATTTTCTAAAACCATCTTCATGCTGTGCTGCCGCGAGCCTGGGCGCCCGGGTGGAGAATGAAATGCATGCTGAGCGCAGGCGCGGCTCCGGTCCGCCGATCCGCCGCCGCGGCCCCGCTCCCGAGCACCCTCCCGCGCCCGGTTTCGGACACGACCGGTCCGGAGCGCGCCGAGTCCACGCCGGCCGCGGACACGCCCGGTGCCGCTGATCTCACGGGAAGGAGAGTCGGGTTTGGAGTTGTAAACTAGTTAAACCACTCTACAATCATGCTGGCGGCGCGCGCCGAGAACACTGCAAGGAGGCTTCCGATGAGCCGCGAAACTGCGCGGAGGCTGCCCAGGGTTCCGAAGCGAGAGGTGGGAACGCCTGCGGCTGGGGGAGAGCCATCGCCCGAGACCAGACCCGATGCTGGAAAGCAGCGGAAGCGGTGGTCGGACGAGCTGCGGCTCGGGCAAAGCGACACGGTCCTGGAATCCGGGCATGGAATCCTCCAGACCGGTGCCGAACTGCGGCCGAGGAAGGCGCAAATATCCGGCGACCCGGTCATCGCCTTGCTTCAGGAAGCGAGGGAGGGCGTCCGGGTACAGGCGCGGATCATGCGTGATTGGCGCACGCGGTACGCGGTGGTCACCGTGCTGCTGTCGCCGTTCGCCATCGGATTGCTCGCCGCCCGGCTTCTCCCCATTCATCCGGAGAACGTTGTTGAGCGTGTCCTCTCGCCCGGATCGTTCGCGCTGCTGGTGCTCGAGATCGTCGTCCTTGGGGCGGCACTGTTCACGCTCTTCCCGCATGCCGGCGCCGTGCACAAGCGCTGGGTCCAGTCCCGGCTGCGGGCGGAGCTGCTGCAGCGTGAAGAGTTCCTCTACCGGGCGCGAGTCGGTCCCTATCTC
>CAYQDT010001089.1:0-1642 GCA_964416225.1 uncultured bacterium | reverse complement strand
CAGGTCCCGCCAGACGAAGAGCCAGCGCTTCTGCGTGCGGGACGCGGCGGACCCGGGCGTGGCGAGCCCGGATGCGGCCGCGGAGACAATGAGCCACAGAGCGCCGGCCAGCAGGGACCGGAAGGCGGTGGGAGAAAGCGGTGGGCGGATCAATAGGACACCTGCAGAAAATGCCGCCGAACGACCGGTTCCGGCAGCCGAGCTCCGCCCTTGCTGTTCACCTCGCCGCGACCGGTTCTCCTGTGTGGGGCGAGGCGGCGCCCACCGCCGGAACTCGGAGCCTCACCGCGTCGTCCGAAGCCATTATGCGGGCGGGACGGAACTCGCCGCGAGACCGGGTTCTTCGAGGCCGGATTCTCCGGAGCGCGGAGGAGACTCGGCCGGCTCGCGGTAACAGTTTTCCAGCAAACAAAAATGGCTGATCACTCTTCACGCGGAAGCCTTGGGAGAGGGGATCGACGATGACTGTACGGGACCTCCTGGCCGGCAAAGGGCGCCAGGTGTACACCACCACCGGGGATCACACCGTGCTCGATGCCGTGCTGCAGATGAACGAGCACAAGGTGGGCGCACTCGTGGTTGTGAAGCGCGACCGGATTGTGGGGATCTTCACCGAACGGGACGTGCTCCGGCGAGTGGTGACGCAGAAGCGTCCCGCCGAGCAGATGCGCGTCGAAGAGGTGATGACCGCGCCGGTGCGGTGCGCGCCCGCTTCCATGGAGCTCGATGAGGCTTCCCGCCTGATGCGGGACCACCGCATCCGGCACCTGCCCGTATGCGACGACCAGGGGAAGCTGGTGGGCCTGATCTCAATCGGGGACCTGAACGCCCAGCACGTACAGGCCCAGCAGGCGACGATTGAGGAACTCCACCACTACGTGTACCACAGCACGTAAGCGCGCCACCGCCGCGCCCCCCGGATCCCCGCTACGGACGTATAGGGCGCCGCTCCGGCGTTCAGGGAGGCGCGGGGGAGGTCGGGAGCAGCTTCCGGCCTCCCCCGCCGGACGTCTCGCGCCGGCAGGCATCACGGCGCGCCGCGGGGCCGCCGGCGACTCCGCCGCGCACCCGCCTTTCCGGGCGCTCGTCACCCCGGCACGCCCCGGGATGTCCGCAGCTCTTCGGGAAACGAACCGGCCGGGGTTGCAGCGGAAAAAAGAAGCCCGGCAGGTGCCGGGCTCGAGTCGACTTCCCCGAGGGGAGGACCCCATGTCTACTGTTCAGCGGTGATCTTACCGGCAAATCGTGAAGGAAGGCTTAAGCCGCCAGGCTCCGGCCTGCACGAAGCCGCTCCAGCCGTGGGGATCGGCATGAGCCATGGGGCGGAGAACACCCGGTTACCGGCGGGGCTTCATCATTGCTTCATCGTTGATCCGTAGGCTGGACTGGGGGGTGATGCGAATGCGAGTCTTGCTGGTGGAAGACGACGCTGTGATCTCGGACGTCGTTTGCGCGGGACTGGAGGAGGCCCGGTTCCTGGTCGACCGAACGGCCGACGGTGCCGAGGGACTTCGCCTGGCGGCTGGGCGGGAGTATTCGGTGGTGATCCTGGATTTGATGCTCCCTGGTGAGGACGGGCTGACCCTGGCGCGCGGGCTGCGCGACGAATCCGGCATCGGCATCATCATCCTGACCGGCCGCG
>CAYQDT010001088.1:0-1642 GCA_964416225.1 uncultured bacterium | reverse complement strand
TTCGTGGAGAGCGGTTGGGGCGTCACCGGGTTTTGCCGCCTGGCGGCGGCTGGGGCAGAGTTTTGGCCGGCAGCCGCTGGGGGCGTCGCCGGGTTTTGCCGGACGCGCCGGTCAGCGGGCGGCGTAGAGTTGCTCGAGCGCCTCTCGTACGGAGTGCCACTCCAGGCTTGGCTCGGCGGCCATGAGCTCCCGGACCGCCTCGCGGCTGCGGCGGCGCACGGGCCACGGCTCTTCGCGGCTCATCCGGAGCGCCAGGCGCGCTCCCGCGGCGGCGGCTTCCCGCAGATCGACCGGGCGGACCTTGTCCACGGTGTCGAACGCGGTGTGGTCGAAGCCCCGTCCCGTGTTCACCCCGTGCGGGTCGCCCATCATTCCCGTCGGCACGCCGGCCAGGAAGAAGGGGTAGTGGTCCGAGAAGCCGCTCGTCTTCTGCACCACCGGCAGCTCGGTTGCCATCTCCCGCTCGCACCGGGCGAAGAACGGCTCCAGCTCCGGCCAGCGGTTCAGGTAGAGGCCCTTGGCGCCGGGACCGCCGGCGGCGTCCATGTTGAGCATGAAGCGGATCCGCTCCAGCTCCGCCTCGTGCGCCGCCACGTAGCGGTAGGCGCCGAGCAGCCCCGTCTCCTCCACCCCGAACAGGACGAAGCGGAGGCCGCAGCCGGTCTCCCCCGCGGCGTGCCGCGCGAGGACCCGCGCCGCTTCCAGCACCGCCGCCGTGCCGGAGGCGGGATCGTGCGCCCCCTGGGAGATATCGTGGCCGTCGTAGTGGCAGCCGACGACGACCCACTCCTCCTCCCGCCCCGCCGCGCCGGGCAGCTCCCCGACCACGTTCCAGGAGGTCATGGCGGGCGACCGGTCGGTCGTCTCGATCCGGAGCGTGAGCGGCCCGTGCCGGCGCGCCAGCCGGCGGAGGAGCATGCCGTCCTCATAGCTGATGGAGACCCCCGGGATGAGCGCCTCCCGGTCGTTCGCGATGGAGCCGGTTTCCGGTCCGTAGCCCGGGTACTGGTTCATGTAGAGGAACGCCGCCGCCCCCGCCACGGCGCTCCGCCCGTACTTCTCGCTCCGGTGGACCGTCCGGTTCAGCCCCCGCGGCGGCTGGCTGCAGACCAGGGCCACCGCGCCCGGCAGCCGCGCCTCCACCGCCGCGAACTCCAGCGGCGCCCCGTCCCCCACGTCCACCAGCCCCGCCTCCACCACCGCCGCCGGGCACATGGGCAGGGAGATGCAGGGAATCTCGCGCTCCACCGGGGCCGTCACGCGCAGCGCGGCCCGGCCGCGGACCCAGCCCACGTACTCGAACGGCTCCAGGTGGACGTTCCGCAGGCCGTACTCCGTGAGGCGGCGCTGCAGGAAGAGCGCGGCCTCCCGCTCCCCGCTCGTACCCGCCCACCGGGAGCCGAAGTCGTCGCAGAGGACCTCCAGGTTGTGCATCACTTCCGGCGAGGTGTAGATGTCGCCGAGCATCCGCTGATCAACGGAGAGGAGCCGGTTTACGGAGTTGGCGGAATGAGTCATGACGGTTCTCGTGAGCGGGTCCGGACGCGGTGGGGTCGCCTCCACGGTTATACCACCCGTGCTGACGGCGGGCGGGGTGGGAGCCGCCTTCACGCCGTTCCGCGGCCGGCACCTTTCGTGGCCG
>CAYQDT010001087.1:0-1652 GCA_964416225.1 uncultured bacterium | reverse complement strand
CGCGCCTGGAGGTGCTGGCGAGCTGTCCGCGCCCGGTCAAGAACCGCACGCGGGTGCGCGTCTATCTCGGCGCGGCGGAGGTGCTGGCCCGGATGAACCTGCTGGACACGGAGGTGCTGGAGCCCGGCGGGAGTGCCCTCGTCCAGCTCCGTCTCGAGACTCCCACCGTGGCCGCAAAGGGCGACCGGTACGTCCTCCGCTTCTATTCTCCCATGGAGACCATCGGCGGCGGCTCGGTGATCGACCCGGCGCCGGTGCGCCACAAGCGGCTGGACCCGGCCGTCATCGCGAACCTGGCGGTCAAGGAGCGGGGCACTCCGGAGGAGCTCGTGGCGGAGACGGTGGCGCGCGGCGGTCTCACGCCGGTCCAGCCCCAGGCCATCGCCACGCAGCTCGCCATGCCGCTCGCGGAGGTCCGGGCGCTGCTGCCCGCCCTCCAGGAGCGCGGTGAGCTCGTCGGCATGGAGGGGGAAGCGGTGCTGCACCGGCACCGCCTCGACGCCGCCGCGCACCAGCTCCTCGGCGTCCTCTCGGACTTCCACCAGGCGCAGCCCATGCGCACCGGGATGAGCCGCGAGGAGCTGCGCAGCCGTCTCTCCCGGCAGATGGACACGAAGGGGTTCAGCCTGGTCCTGGGGCGGCTGGAAGCGGACGGGCAGGTGGTCGCCGACGCGGGCCGCGTGCGGCTCGCCGCTCACGCGCCGCGCTTCACCCCGGAGCAGGAACGGATCGCGGAAGCGCTGGAAGCGGCTCTCCTGGCCGACCCGTTCAACGCGCCCTTTTACGAGGAGATCCGGACGGCGGCCAACCTCCCGGCGAAGACGGCGGGCGAGGTCTGGGAGGCGCTCATCGACAATGGGGTGGTGGTCCGGATCGCGGCGGACGTCTTCCTCCACCGGAAGGCGGTGGACCAGGCGATCGCCCGGGTACGGGAGTACCTCGCGGCAAACGGGCAGATCACCGCCGCCCAGTTCCGGGACATGGTCGGCACCTCCCGCAAGTACGCCGTCCCGCTGATGGAGTACCTGGACGCGCAGCGGGTGACGCGCCGGGTGGGCGACGCCCGGGAGCTTTACTGATTCTCTGCGCCCCCGCGGGGTACGGCCCTCCGGAAGAACGGCGGCACCGGCCACCGGCGTATCGCCACCGCGAGGACCACCAGCGCCTGGATGACGGCGACCATGGAGCGGCCGAGCTCGGAGGAGAGGCGCAGGTCGATCGACATGCTGACGGCGCCGTTGGCGAGGCCGCCGAGGAAGAGCGCCGCGAGGACCGCGCCGGCGGGCGTGTTGGCGCCGAGGATGGCGACGGCGATGCCGGTGTAGCCGTATCCCGGCGAGAACCCCGCCTGAAAGTAGTGGTGCACGCCCAGGACCTCCAGCGCGCCGGCCAGCCCCGCCAGCGCGCCGCTCTGCAGCAGTGCCCGGCTCCAGACCCGCGCCACCGGGATATTCGCGGTGCGCGCCGCCTCCGGGTTCCGTCCCACTACCTGAAGCTGGAAGCCGAACGCGGAGCGCTGGAGAACCGCTGCCAGGAGCACCGCGGCACCCAGCGCGATCAGCAGACCGGCGTGCAGGCGAGTCCCTCCGAACGTCAGCAGCCGTACCGCGTCCGGGAGGCTCGCGGTGCGCGGTCCCTGCTGCGAAGGGTCG
>CAYQDT010001086.1:0-1652 GCA_964416225.1 uncultured bacterium | reverse complement strand
GCGCGTACCAGCTCGCCTCCGCCACCACTCCCAGCAACGAGGGGGACCTGGTGCTCTGCAGCCACGCGCTCGAGCGCCGGCTGAACGCGGAGGCCCTGATGGACGCCATCACGGACGCCACGGGCACCGTCCAGCGCTTCAACGGCGCGCCGTACGGGATGCGGGCGGCGCAGCTTCCGGACCAGCTCCTCAGCACGGACTTCCTGAAGATGTTCGGCCGGCCCGCGCGAGACACGCCCTGCGAGTGCGAGCGGAAGAACGAGAACAGCGTGCCGATCGCCCTCCACATGATGAACGGCTACACCATCACGGAGAAGCTCGGGGACGGGAAGGGCCGGCTCGCGCGGCTGCTCCAGTCCGGACGGAGCGATGACGCCCTCCTGGAGGAGCTGTTTCTCGCCTCGCTCTCCCGCTGGCCCACCGATTCCGAGCGGAAGGCCGCGAAGGCCGCGCTGGCGAAGGCGGACCAGCCGCACCTGCGGCGGGAAGTTTTTGAAGATATCCTGTGGGCGCTGCTGAACTCGCGGGAGTTCATGTTCAACTTGTAGGCGGTTGCCCCGCTGGGGCCGGGAGGGGAAAGCGATGTTCTATCGTCTGGGGTCCGGGGGCGTCCGCCGCTGCGACGGCGTCACCCGGCGCCACTTCCTGAAGGTCGGCGGCATCACCACGGCCGGCCTGGGGCTGGCGGAGTTCCTGCGGCTGGAGGCCGCGCAGGCCGCGGAGGCCGGCGCTCCGGCGAAGCGCGCGAAGAGCGTGATCCTCATCTGGATGGAAGGCGGGCCCTCCCACATCGAGACCTGGGACCCCAAGCCGGAGGCCCCCGTGGAGTACCGCGGCACCACCGGCGCGCCCATCAAGACGAACGTGGACGGCATCCTGCTCGCGGAGCCGATGGCGCTCTCCGCGAAGGTCATGGATCGCTTCTCGATCGTCCGCTCCGTCTGGCACAACAACGACGGCCACGAGCCGGCGCAGCACGCGATGTCGACCGGCTACTTCCCCGCGCAGGGCATCCCGGAGAACGACAACCCCTCCCTGGGCAGCGTGGTGGCCCACGAGCTGACGGCGCAGAACGGTCTGCCGCCGTACGTGTGCGTGCCCAATAAGTCGCGCTCCAGCGGCGCGGCGTACCTGGGGGCCTCCTACGGGCCGTTCAGCGTGAACGGCAACCCGAACGACAAGAACTTCGCGGTGCGGGACTTGCGCCTGCCGGGCGGAGTATCGCCGGAGCGTTTCGCCCGCCGCAGCACGCTGCTGGGGGAGTTCGACCACACGGTGAAGCGCCGCCGCGACCCGAACGATCCGGTGGTGGCCACGGACGACTACTACGGCAAGGCGATCAGCCTGGTCACCTCGCCGAAGGCGCTGGAGGCGTTCGATATCAAGCGGGAGCCGGAAAAGCTGCGGGAGGCGTACGGCCGGAATACCACGGGCCAGGGCTGCCTGCTCGCCCGGCGGCTGGTGGAGAGCGGCGTGCGGTTCGTGACCGTGGGCGGTCGGGGCTACGACAGCCACACCAAGCACTTCGACTTCGTGAAATCCGCCTACCCGGAGTTCGACCGCGCCTGGGCCACCCTGATCACCGACCTGCATGACCGCGGACTGCTGGACGAGACGCTGGTGCTGGCGTACGGCGAGTTCGGCCGGACTCC
>CAYQDT010001085.1:0-1655 GCA_964416225.1 uncultured bacterium | reverse complement strand
GGCACTGGAGCCCACCAACAGGGAAAACCGGCATCACCATGCTGCATCGTCGCGACGCACTGATCGGCCTCGGCCAGCTCGGCCTGGGCGCCCTCACCGGCGCGGAGCTGCTGCGGGCGGAGGCAGCCGCGGCCTCCAGCGGATCGGCGATCACCCCCAGCGCGCGCGCCTGCATCCTGGTCTTCCTCTGGGGTGGCCCACCGCAGCAAGTCATGTGGGACATGAAGCCCGATGCGCCGGAGGGGATCCGCAGCCACTTCAAGCCGATCTCCACCCGCGCGGACGGGATCCAGATCTGCGACCAGCTCCCGCGCATCGCCGGGGTGGCGAATCACCTGGCGATCGTCCGCTCCGTGACGCATGGCAGCGACAACCACGAGCCGAGCGTCTACCACATGCTGACCGGGCAGGTCGACCCCACCCTGGTGGTGCCGCGCAACCAGCGGGAGCGCTCCCACTGGCCGTCAACCGGCGGCATCATTTCGTGTCTGCGCCCCTCGGACGGCGCGGCGCCGTCGAGCGTCACCCTCCCGCGGCCGATCATGCACGATGGGGTGAAGTATGCCGGAACACACGCGGGGTTCCTCGGCGCGGCGCATGATCCGCTGGAGCTTCCCGACTCCGGCTTCGTGGGCGGGAGGCCGACGCTGGACCTCGGACTGCCGCCGGGCGTCGACCCGGAGCGGCTGGTGCGCCGGCACGGGCTGCTGCGCGCCATCGAGGCGGGAGACCGGTACCTGCAGGAGCAGCCCGCGGTCCAGGCGGGCGACGCCTTCCGCGAGCGGGCCTTCAGCCTGCTCGCCTCCCCGGCCGCCCGGCGGGCGTTCAGCCTGGACCTGGAGTCGCCGGCCACGCGGGACCGCTACGGACGGAGCCATTACGGGGAGAGCTTCCTCCTGGCGCGCCGTCTCGTGGAGGCGGGAGTGCGGCTGGTGACCCTCAACTGGATGTATTTCCGGCCGGACGGCAACCCGCTCAACCCCTGGGACAACCACGGCGGCACCCCGGCGCTCGGCGGGCTCACCGGCTACGCGATGCTCCAGGCCGATTACTGCTTCCCCGCGCTGGATCGCGCCTATTCCGCGCTGATCGGCGACCTGGCGGAGCGCGGCCTGCTGGACGAAACACTCGTCGTGATGATGGGCGAGTTCGGGCGGACGCCGAAGATCAACAAAACCATGGGCCGGGACCACTGGGGCGCGTGCCAGTCCGTGGTGCTTGCCGGAGGCGGCGTGCGGGGCGGGATGGTGTACGGCGCAAGTGACGCGGATGCCGCCTTTCCCGCGGAGAACCCGGTCAGCCCCGAAGACCTCCGGGCGACGCTCTTCCACACCCTCGGAATCCCGCCGGCGGCGGAAATCCGGGATCGGGAGGGGCGGCCGCTGCCGATCTGCCAGGGCACGCCGCTGCACGCGCTGCTGCCCGGCGCGCCGGCCGCCGGAAGAGCGCGAAGCGCGGCGGCCCGCTCGTAGCGCGCCCGCGGCGGGCCCGGGCGGAGGGCTCGCCCCCGGGCCGGGCGGCGGCCGCGATCAGCCGACCTGCGGCACCGTCGCGAAGCAGGCGCCCTGGAACCACTCCCGATACTCGTCGGCCGCGTTGGATGGCGCCGGATCGTCCGGCTGCGTGTTGGCCAACCGGCTGACAGCGACCGGCAA
>CAYQDT010001084.1:0-1656 GCA_964416225.1 uncultured bacterium | reverse complement strand
CGCCGCATGACCGGTCCTGGAGTGACTATGCTTCGCAAGAATTTGCGACGAGGGTTCACCCTCATCGAATTGCTCGTGGTACTCGTGATCCTGGCCTTGCTGGCCGGCATCGTGCTGCCGAAGTTCCTGCAGCAGGGCGAGAACGCCAAGGTGGCGGCGGCCAAATCCCAGATCTCCACCTTTAAAACCGCCATCAACCTGTACGCGGTCGACAACGGGCAGGTCCCGACCCAGCAGCAGGGGCTGCAGGCGCTGATTACGGAGCCCACGTCTTCCCCGCGCCCGAAGAACTGGAAGAAGTACCTCTCGGACGTCACGACCGTTCCCAAGGACCCCTGGGGCAATGACTACGTCTATCAGGTACCGGGCCCGAACGGTGACGACTACCTGATCCTCTCCTACGGACCGGATGGCAAGGAAGGCGGCGGCGACGATATCTCGAGCGTCCAGTCCGCGGATGAGAAGAAGTAAGTGACCACTCCGGGAGCAGCGGACGTCCGTTTGAACGGGGACGGGGCACACGCCTCGCGCCCGGCGCGCGCGCGTCGCTCCCGGAAGGGTCACACCCTCGCCGAGCTGATGCTCGTCCTCACGATCCTGGTGCTCTTCGCCGGTATCGCCATGCCGAAGCTCGCCTCCGCCATCATGCGCTCGCGGCTGGACGCCACCTTCGCGGCGGTGAGGAGCGACCTGCTCTTCGCGCGGGACCGGGCGGTGGGGACTGGTCTGCGGCACCAGTTCGTGCTGGACCCCGCGTCGCGGCAGATCGGTGTGCAGGCGTACCATCCGGAGGACCAGCTCGGAGCCGCTCCCGGTGCAGCCACGACGAACCCCCAGGATGATGTGCCGCTGAAGGACCGCCTCCCGGACGACATCCGTGTCGCCTCGTGGACGATCGCCCCGCTCGGCAGCGATCCCTCCAAGCCGAACGCTCAGTTCGGCGCGCAGGGCAGCGTGACGCCGCTCGTCTTCTATCCCGAAGGGGGCAGCGACTCGGGCAAACTGATTCTGGAAGATAGCGCGGGAGACCGGCGCGGGATGCAGGTGGACGGCCTCAACGGTACGGTCCGCGAGTTGACTCCGGAAGAGCTGAAATGAGACGTGGCTTCACGTTGCTCGAGATGCTGGTGGCCGCGCTGGTGCTGGCGACCGGGCTCGTCGGGACGCTGACGCTCATTGCCAGCAGCTCCCGGGCTACCCGCGAGGCGGACGACCGCGCCCGCGGCATGCTCTTTGCGCGCTCCAAGATGGACGAGATCCTGAAGGAGCCGGTGCTCCAGGTGGGCACGGATCAGGGAAAGGATGTCGACCAAGCGACGGACTATAACTGGCAGGCCGTCATCGAGCAGAGTCAGTACCAGGCCCTCTATTCGATCACCGTCACCGCGGAGAACCGTAGCACGCACGTCAAGGTGGCGCTCACGGCCCTCCGCCGCCCGGACACGCAGACCCCGCTGAACGCCGACGGGACCACGGCGGATACCAGCGCCTCCACCTCCTCCACGTCATCCGGCTCGTCGGGAGCCGCCGGCGGCGCGGGGGGCACCTAGCCATGCGCCGCCGGGGGTTCACGCTCATTGAAGTGCTGGTCACCATGGCTCTCGCGGCCATGCTGCTCCTTCTGTCCACGATGATGGTGCCGCCTCAGGTGACGAT
>CAYQDT010001083.1:0-1658 GCA_964416225.1 uncultured bacterium | reverse complement strand
CAGCGCTGAAATCATCGGGGCCGAGCTCTTCGGCACGGAGATCCGTGATCATCAAAGGCTGCGCCGTTCGGGGCTTGCACGCGTCCCGGAGAGCAGGCGGCGGAGGGAGCCGAAATGTCCACGCAGCAGAGGAGAGGGATTCGCTTTTGGCTGATCTGCGGGGGAATGGCTGCCAGTTTCCTGGCCGGAAGCTGGCTGGCACCGCGGGTCCGCATCGAGTGGGAGCCGGGCCGGCTGCCGAGCCAGGCGCTCGCCGAGGCGCCGCACAGCCGTCTGCCGAATATCGGTCCGGATGAGCCGGTGGCGCGCGCCGTCGCCCTGGCGGGACCGAGTGTCGTCAACATCGACACCGTCTCGCGGGTGGTACAGGACGACTGGTTCCTGGGGCCGACCGCCTACGAGGCGCAGGGCGCGGGCTCCGGCGTGATCATCGATCCCCGCGGCTACGTGCTTACGAACGAGCATGTGGTGGCCGGTGCCACGCGGATCACGGTCACCTTCGGAAACGGCAAGAAGTACCGCGGCGAGGTGCTCGGTTCGGACCAGGAGTCGGATGTCGGCCTGATCCGCCTGATCAATCCTCCGGCCAACCTCCCGGTGGCGCACCTGGGTGACTCGCGGAACCTCATTCCGGGCCAGTGGGCCGTCGCCATCGGCAACCCCTACGGCTATCAGCAGACGGTCACGGTCGGGGTGGTGAGCCACACCGGACGCGCGGTGCAGGTGGACGACCGGGTCTACAAGAGCCTGATCCAGACGGATGCCGCCATCAACCCCGGCAACAGCGGTGGCGCGCTGCTGGACATCCACGGCAACCTGATCGGGATCAATACGGTCGTTCGCCGCGATGCCCGCGGGATTGGCTTCGCCATTCCGATCGACGTGGCGAAGTCGATCGCGGACGAGCTGATTCGGAGTGGGAAGGTGAAGCGCCCATGGACGGGGCTGAACGTCCAGGACGCCGTCGTGAGGACGGTGGACGGTCCGCAGCGGCTGGAGGGCGCGCTCGTGGATGGCCTGGATCGCCGCGGCCCGGCCTACAAAGCAGGGATCCGCCCGGGTGACCTGATTCGCGAGGTGGAGGGGCACAAGGTCCGCAGCCGCACGGATGTGGATGCGGTGCTCAAGGCCGCCCGCATCGGTCAGCGGATCCACGTGGTGGTCGAGCGGGACGGCGAGCTCCTCAAGGGGGAGATTCCCGTTACGGAGCGGCCCGGCTAACGGCTGCGGTAAGCCAGCGTTTGCCGGCCTCTTCACCACGGAGCCAGCGAGCGCACGGAGAGGACTGGGGGAACCGGAAAGCGCACCACGGAGCCACGGAGCGGAGAGGGAGCGGAACCCGCAGCACGGTGCCACGGAGTGCCCCGCGAACGAGACGGGCGTCCAAACCTCCTGCCGCCGCAGCCGGCAAAACCTGTGACGCCCCCAGCGGGGGGGGGGCCTCGCCAAACGGTACCCGCCCGAACCCCCGGCTAAAAAGACAGCCAGCAACACAAGCAAACGGCCACCAACAAAGCCGCCAAAGGCGGCAAAACCCTGTGACGTCCCCAGCGGGGGGCGTGGCTCGACGACGCTCCGGCCCACCCGTGTACGCCAGGCATAGGCTCCACGCCCCCTTCCCTCGCGGGCACCCGGCGGAGGCCGGACGCCCCAGCGGG
>CAYQDT010001082.1:0-1662 GCA_964416225.1 uncultured bacterium | reverse complement strand
GAACCCCGCCCATCAGCGCGTACAGCTCGGCCGTCCGCTCCGCGAGCCCGGGGAACAGGCGGGACGCGACCGGATAGAGGGCATAGGTCGACGCGATCATGACGCCGCCGGCGGCGAGACCGCGGAGAATCCGCGCTCGGCTCGGCGCCAGCAGGCGGCGCAGCAGCCGCCCCCGTGCCGCCACCGCGATGCTCCCCAGCAGCAGCGCGGTTCCCGCGACGCTCCACCAGAGGCCGATCCAGTGACCCGCCGCCGTGCCCAGCGCCCAAACCAGCGCCAGGATGGCCGCAAGCCGCCCACACTCACCCTGATCCGGCTCCGCAGGCTGAACGTTCATCCTGCCCGTTCTATCAGTACCGGAGCCGGTTTTACTGCGACGCGCCCGGCCCTTGCCGCGTCGTTAGACGCGACTCCAGTCAAACACCACCGCCGTGTACTGCTGTTTCTCGTAGACGAGGCCGTGATAGGCGTCCTGGCATTGTGCGGGGGAGAGGACGTGGGTGCGCAGCGGGTCCACTTTCAGCCGCTCGTCCTGGATCCACCGCGCCACTTGCCGGTAGTTCGCTTCAAGCGAGACGCGGTGATGATCCCGGTCCTCCATCGGGAAGTTCCATTCCAGCGCGCCGAGCAGGCGGATCCCGTAGAGGTGCACCCGGGAGAGAAGCGGCGTGACGTCCATGGTCATCCGCTTGCGCGGGCTACCGAGCAGCACCAGCTCGCCGTTGCGCCGGACCGAATGCCCGCCCCGCTCGATGAGGTCCGGGCTCCCAATCGCTTCCACCACGATCTGCGCGCCGCGGCCGCCGGTCCACTCCAGCACGAGCTGGGCGAGATCTCCGTCCCGGGCGGAAGCAACGTTCCGGATTCCGCACGCGCGCGCCTGTTCGAGGCGCCGGTCCTCCACGTCCAGCCCCAGAACCTCCGCGCCCGAAAGCTGGAAGAGCTGTGCCGCCAGGTTACCCACCACCCCCAGGCCGATCACGGCGACCGTGTCGCCGGCCCGGACGCTGCTCACTCGCAGCGCGGTGGCACTCACCCCGCCCATCCGCACGAAAACGCCCCGCTCGCCCGGTAAGTCCTCCGGCAGCGGCAGGGTGAGGCGCTCCGGCTTCCAGATCCAGTACGACGCGTGGGGGGAGAAGGTGAGGACCCGGTCGCCCGGCTTGAAGCGAACCTGCTCCGGCCCCACGCGGACCACGCGCGCAACGCTCGCATACCCGGTCTGCAGCCGGGGGTAGGCATATCCCGCCTGCCGTCCGGGGTGTTCCAGCTCCAGGCCGGAGAAATTGGCCCCCTCGGTGCCGGCGCTGATCGCGGAGTACTCGGTCCGGAGCAGGAGCTCATCCGCGACCGGCTCCGGCACCTCGAAATCCGCGAGCTCGGCCCGGTTCGGCTCCGGAAAGATGATTCGTTTCGCGTGGATCGTCACGTTCTTCTCCCTGCTTTCGCCGGATTCGGAGCGCCCTCCACCCCGGAGTCACGCCTCGTCCAGCCGCTCGAAGTTCTCCGCGTCCCAGAGGTACGCGCCGCCGCTCGGGAATTCAACGGACACCTGCGCCCCGGCGTCCCCGTCCGCCGGAAAGCTCTCCGTCACCTCGCCGACCTCTTCTCGGGTCAGGGCCGTATGCAGCCCCCAGACCTCCGGCATCGAGCGCACCTTCG
>CAYQDT010001081.1:0-1662 GCA_964416225.1 uncultured bacterium | reverse complement strand
CGGACACCGCGGTGATCCTCGTGTGGTGCCATGGCGGGGCGAGCCATCTGGAGACGTTCGACCCTAAGCCGGAGGCACCGGGAGAATACCGCGGGCCGTTCGGAGCCATCGAAACGAGCGTCTCCGGCATCCGGTTCAGTGAGCTGATGCCGCGGCAGGCCCGTCTCGCGCACCGCTGCGCCGTGCTGCGCTCCGTGCTGCACCGGGGAATCTGCCACCAGCAGGGATTGCAGACGCTGCTCACGGGACACGAGCAGCTCGTGCTCAAGCAGAAGCCGGACCATCCGGATGTGATGTGCGTGGTCAACAAAGTCCGGGAGCGCTCCAGCGAGGCGCTGCCGGTGAGCGTCGGGATCCCGCCGCTTCCTTACGGCGGTGCCGCCTACCTGGGAAGCGCCTACGAGGTCTTCTCCGTCCAGGGAGACCCGAATGCCCCGGGATTCGAAGTCCCGAACCTGCAGGTTCAGGGGCCCGGTATGCCTGAGCGCCTCGGGCGCCGGGTGCGGCTGCTCGGCGACCTGGACGCGGTCCGGCGGGACCTGGATCGGAATTCCGAGGTTGCGGCGCGCCGGGAGCAGTATCGCGCGGCCGTGGAGATGCTCACCAGTGGTGCCGCGCGCCGCGCGTTTGACCTCCGTGCGGAGCCGGAGAAGCAGCGGGACCGGTACGGCCGCACGCGGTGGGGGCAGTCGATGCTTCTGGCCCGGCGCCTCGTTGAGGCGGGCGTGAGCGCGGTCACCGTATCCCTCTTCGGAGTGGAGAAGGGGGTGGCGACTAACTGGGACGATCACGCCGTCAACTGGGACTGCTTCCGCGCGAGCCGGGAGCGCTCCCCGGTCTTCGATCAGGCAGTCAGCGCCCTGATTGAGGACCTCTTCGACCGGGGACTGGACCGGAAAGTGCTGCTGATCGTCACCGGGGAGTTCGGCCGTACCCCGAAGATCAGCTACACCGATGGGAAGCCGGGCCGGGACCACTGGCCGCACTGCATGTCGATCCTCCTGGCCGGCGGCGGGATCCGCGCGGGCCAGGTGATCGGGGCGACCGACGCGCGCGGGGAATACGTGGTCGAGCGGCCTCTCTCGCCGAACGACCTGCTCGCGACAATCTACCGTCACCTCGGGATCGACGCTACGCGCGAGCTGCTGGACCGGAGCGGCCGCCCGATCCCGATCCTGGACCGGACTGAGCCCATTGCGGAGCTGCTGTAGCAGGGCGCCGACACCGTGCAGTTCGAGGCGCGGACGGGCCGACGGAGCTACTCCTCGTCGGTGAAGTCGACGAACGCGTCCTCATCTGCCGCCGTCGACGCGGGGCCGGAGTAGAGCGCCCGGTCGATAGCCTCCCGAACCGAGCGGATTTCGGTCACTGCCATGCCCGCCAGGCCGCCGCTTCCGCCGCGCCCGCCGCTGGCGGGAATCAGGCCGCGGCTGAAGCCCATCCGGAGGGCCTCCTTCAAGCGGCGATCCGTTTGCGTCACGCTCCGGACCTCCCCCGCCAGCCCGATCTCTCCGGTCATCACGACACCGGGGTCCACGGGCCGGTCCTTGAAGCTGCTGGCCAGCGCCAGCGCCACCCCCAGGTCGACTGCCGGCTCCGCGACCTTTAGCCCGCCGGCGATGTTCACGTAGACGTCCTTGTCGCTCATCCGGAGGCCGCAGC
>CAYQDT010001080.1:512-1663 GCA_964416225.1 uncultured bacterium | reverse complement strand
TCCTGGTCGACGAAGAAGGCCGTTACTATTTCATCGAGATGAACCCCCGCATCCAAGTGGAGCACACCATCACGGAGATGATCACGGGGGTGGACATCGTCAAGAGCCAGATCCACGTGGCGGAGGGCCGACCCCTCAGCGATCCGCTCATTAACATTCCGGAGCAGAGCTCCGTCCGGATGCGCGGCTTCGCCATCCAGTGCCGGATCACCACGGAGGACCCCGAGGCGAGCTTCCTCCCGGACTACGGACGGATCACCCACTACCGCTCCGCCGCGGGCTTCGGAATCCGGCTGGACGGCGGGACCGCCTTCACCGGCGCCATCATCACGCCGTTTTACGACTCGCTGCTGGTCAAACTTTCGGCCCAAAGCCTGGACTTCAAGGACTGCTGCCATAAGCTGGAGCGCGCCCTTGGCGAGTTCCGCGTGCGGGGCGTGAAGACGAACATCCCGTTCCTGGAGAACGTGATCCGCCACCCCACGTTCCAGGCCGGCGCGTGCACTACTACCTTCATCGAGGAGACGCCGGAGCTGTTCCGGTTCCCGCAGCGCGGCGATCGCGCCACGAAGCTCCTCGAGTTCATCGGCGACGTGATCGTGAACGGCAACCCGACCGTTCCGCCCGGCTCCCGCCCCCGGCGGCTCCGGGAGCCCGTGGTGCCGCAGGCGCCGTCGGGCGATGCAGCCGCGGCGCCGGTGGCGGGCTCCCGCGACCTCTTGAAGCGGCTCGGCCCCGAGCGGTTCTCGGAATGGGTGCGGAACGAGAAGCGCCTGCTCGTAACGGATACAACGCTGCGGGACGCGCACCAGTCCCTGCTGGCCACCCGGGTCCGCTCCTACGACATGCTCCGGGTGGCGGACGCGATCCAGCGGGACTTCCCGAACATGTTCTCGCTGGAGATGTGGGGCGGCGCGACGTTCGACGTGGCGATGCGCTTCCTCTACGAGAGCCCGTGGGAGCGGCTGGCCGCCCTCCGGCAGCGGATCCCCGGCATCCTGTTCCAGATGCTCCTTCGGGGCGCCAACGCTGTCGGCTACACGAACTATCCGGATAACGTCGTGAAGGAGTTCGTCCGGGTGGCCGCGCGGGAGGGAATCGACCTCTTCCGGATCTTCGACTCCCTCAATTCCATCCCGGCGATGCTTCCG
>CAYQDT010001080.1:0-502 GCA_964416225.1 uncultured bacterium | reverse complement strand
GGCCATCGCCGAAGCCGCCATCTGCTACACCGGCGATCTCTTCGATCCCGCCCGGCAGAAGTACGATTTGGGATACTATGTGCGGCTGGCACGAGAGCTCGAGCGGGCCGGCGCCACCATGCTCGGCATCAAGGACATGGCCGGCCTCTGCCGTCCCTACGCTGCGCGCAAGCTGGTCGAGGCGCTCCGCCAGGAAGTCGGCATCCCGATCCACTTTCATACGCATGACACGGCGGGCGGGCAGATGGCCTCGCTCCTGTTCGCCGCGGAGGCCGGCGTGGACGTGGTGGACGTGGCGATCAGCTCGATGTCCGGCCTCACCAGTCAGCCGTGCATGGAAGCGCTCGTGGCGGCCCTCCAGCGGCAGCCCAGGGACACCGGACTGGACTTCGACCAGCTCCTCCGGCACGCGGACTACTGGGGCGCGGTCCGGGAGCACTACGCCCCCTTCGAGAGCGACCTGAAGTCGAACAGCGGCGACGTGTACCTGCACGAGATTCCC
>CAYQDT010001079.1:0-1667 GCA_964416225.1 uncultured bacterium | reverse complement strand
CCGGGCACGGTGGATAGGCTCCACCGCCGGCTGCAGGAGGGCGCGTTCACCATCGATGACTTCCGGACCATTACCGGGAAGTCGGTGGATGATCTCTGGGCGGAGTGCGTGGCCGGCTTCGAGGGGAAGCCGTAGCGGAGCGGGACGCGGCCGGGCTCCGCGATCCGGCTCACCCCCGCCCCGGGCCGCGGGGGTGAGCCGGCGAATCGAGCGGCGCTACCCGCTGCGGCGCCCCGTGGGTGGCGCCGTTAGAACGGGAACATGCGCCGCAGCTCGTCCCGGCTCGGCTGGCGGCCGTACTCGCAGACCTCGAAGGCCTCCGCGTGCCGAACCTGGCGGCCTCGCTCCGCGCCATACCACTGCACGAGCTGCTCCCGGAACCGGTTGGCCGTTCCCTGGGCGCGCCGGTCAAAGCCTTCGTGCACGGCTCGCCGGCGCTCCTCCTGGCGCTGGGGGTCGGCCGGGGTCAGCTCCGGGCCGCCGTTCGCACCGCCTTCGTAGAACTGGGAGACCAGGACATCCGTAGCCGCCAGCTTCTTGTCGATCTGCTCGTCGACGCCCACCACCACGTCCGGCTGGAACGGGTTCGGCTTGCGGAAACCGTCCTCGGCGTACATAAAGACCGGGTTGCGGGTGAGGTAGGGGGTGTCCGGACAGAAGAACGGCACCGTGACCATGTACGCGGAGTCCTGCATCAGCACGCCGGTATAGCGATGGTCCGGGTGGTAGTCGTTCGGGCGATGGGCAATCACTATGTCCGCCTTCCAATCCCGGATCAGGCGGGTGAAGGTGCGGCGGTTCTCCAGGGTGGGCAGGAGCTCGCCGTCGTGGATGTCCAGCACCTCGTTCTGGATGCCGAGGATCTCCGCGGACTTCCGGACCTCGGCGCTGCGCCGCTGCGCCAGCGGGCCGCCGGCCATCTTCCAGTGACCGATGTCTCCGTTGGTGGCCGATACGAACTTCACATGGTCACCGCGCGCCGCCCACTTCGCCGCGACGCCGGCGGCCCGGATCTCCGCGTCATCCGGGTGCGCGCCGAACACCAGGATCCGCAGCTTCCCATCTCGGGGAACCTCCGCCGGGGCCGCGGCTGCCGGCTGGGTGAGGCTCCGCCCCAGGCCCGGTGCCAGCATGGCCGCCGCCGCGCCCAGCAGAGCGCCGCTAAGCAGCCAGCGCAGTTTCCGTCCAGGCTCCGTCCTTTGCATCTGTATCTCCTCGGTCCAGCGTAGCAGGGGCTCCCAGCGTAGGAGGGGCTCCCAGCGTAGGAGGGCTCCCAGCCGGGAAGGGCCGCCCCACAGGGAAGGCGCCAACCGGGCAGGCGTGCAACTGATTCCGCAGCCGCCCACCCGCTTCGGTCCGGCCGACGGGCCGGGCCAAACAACCGGTTACAGGGCGGCCTCCAAAATCCCTGTCTCACCTCGCCCATGAGCCACGCGCCTGCCTCCGAGACCAACCCTCTCCAGCGCCGCCTCGATCTGCTCCAGGCCACGGCGCTGAACATGTGCAACATGGTCGGCGTGGGTCCGTTCATCACCATCCCGCTGCTGATGAGCGCGCTGAACGGTCCGCAGGCGATGCTGGGGTGGCTGGTGGCCCTGCTGATCGTGGTGCCGGATGGGATGGTCTGGAGCGAGCTGGGCGCCGCGCTGCCGGGCTCGGGCGGGAGC
>CAYQDT010001078.1:0-1668 GCA_964416225.1 uncultured bacterium | reverse complement strand
ACACGTCGTGGTGCGGCACGGCGTTCGCGTAGCCTGGTCCGCCGGACCGGGCCGGGATTCCCGGCCCGGCGTGACCGGAATCGAGCCGGCGCCCGGCGCGAGCGTCCGGAAGATGGGATCGAGGTGCTCCACCGCTTCCCGCGGGCCGCCGAGCATCATGCAGTAGCCGCGGTCCAGACCCCATACGCCGCCGCTGGTGCCGACGTCGACATACTGGATTCCCATGGCGCGGAGCGAGTCGGAGCGGCGGACGTCGTCCTTGTAGTAGGAGTTGCCGCCGTCGATCAGGATATCGCCCGGCTGGAAGTGACCGGCGAGAGTATGGACCGTCTGCTCGGTCGGATCCCCGGCGGGGACCATGATCCAGGCGGCGCGGGGCGGCTGGAGCTTCGCCGCAAACTCCTCGAGCGAGGAGGCGCCGGTCGCGCCTTCATCCACCAGGCGCTGGACGTTTTCCGGGCTCAGGTCGAAGACCACGCACTGGTGTCCGCCGCGCATCAGCCGGCGGACCATATTGGCCCCCATCCGGCCGAGCCCCACCATTCCAAGCTGCACCGCCGCCTCCTCTCACCGCGAACCCCATCGCACTTCGGCAGGCTGTCCGGGGAGGGGCCGCGCCGCATCGTTCCCGGCTGCCGAGTAGCGGTTGGGCCCGCCCGCCGCGGAGACCTGCCCGGTTGTCCGCGCGTTCCGGAGCGGGCGGGCTGCGGAGCGGCGGGTGGGACCGTCACCCGTCAGCGCTGGAGAAACCGCTCCTCGATCGCCTGCACCTTCCCCAGGCGGCGCACGTGCCGCTCCTCGCTCGTGAACCGGGCCTGGAAGAAGGCCTGGAGGATGTCGCGGGCGGTCTCGGTGCCGATCACCCGGGCGCCGAGGCAGAGCACGTTGAGGTCGTCATGCTCCACGCCCTGGTGGGCGGAGTAGTGGTCGTGGCAGAGGCCGGCGCGCACGCCGGGAAACTTGTTGGCCGCCACGGAGGCGCCCACGCCGCTTCCGCACAGCACCACCGCGCGCTCGGCTTCTCCGGCCAGCAGCTTCTCGCACGCGAGCTGAACGAAGTCCGGGTAGTCGTCCGGCTGGTCCGGATGGAAGGTGCCGACAAAAGCGGCCTCGTGCCCGGCTCTCCGGGCCTCCTCCTGCGCGAGCTGCGCCAGGGGATAACCGGCGTGGTCCGCCGCAATCACAATCTTCATGGTCTGCTCTTCGCCCCGCCGGGAGAAGGCGGGTCCATCCAATTGTGCCCCATTTCCGGCGGGGAGGGGAAACCGAACGGTTCGGCGCCGGCCAAACATCCGCGTGGGCTGCTGCGGACCGCCCGGGGCCGCGGACGGTCGCCGATCCGGCGGGCGCCGCTCCCGCCGACGGGTCGCGGGGGAGGCGCGGAGCGGAGCGCGGGCGGTGCAAGGACCGCGGCCCCCGGTTAAGGAGCCGTTAAGGCCCCGTTAGGCCGGCGGATGGCCTGCCGGCGGAAAATCTGGGCAGCGCACCGTGAACCGCGCCGCCGAATGGAGACCGCCATGCCGTACCGCCTCAGACCGAACTCGCCGCGGCCCCGCCGCTCGACCGTTCCGGCCCGACCCGGCTTCACGCTGATCGAGCTGCTCGTCGTCATTGCCATCATCGCCATCCTGGCCGCCATCCTCTTCCCCGTCTTCGCCCAGGCCCGCG
>CAYQDT010001077.1:0-1668 GCA_964416225.1 uncultured bacterium | reverse complement strand
CGGCAGCTCGTCCGAGATTCGCTCGGCCCCGCCGTGGCGCTCGACGTACTGCTCCAGCTCGCCCGGGTGGGTGGCGGCGAGCGCGACCGCCTTGGCGGTATCCATGGGGCTGCCGCCGCCGAGCGCGATGATGAAATGGCAGCCTTCCCGGAAGCGCTCGGCGCCGGCCAGCACGATCTCCCGCGTGGGATTGCTCTCCACACCGTCGAAGACACGGTAGCTGATTCCCGCGGCGGCCAGCACGTCCATCACCGGCTGGGCGGTGCCGCTCCCGATCACACCCGGGTCCGTGACGATCAGCGCCCGCTGGCCCCAGCCGCGAACCTGTTCCGGCAACTCCCGGCGGCAGCCGGCGCCGAAGACGACCCGCGTGGGATAACTCCAATCGCCGCGCATTTCCAGCACCTGGTCCTGCTGCATCTCGCTCCCCATTCGATACCCGGTCCGTTTGCCCCGCGAGATTGAGAAGCGGACGGTCCAGGGCTTCACCCTATCACTTTTGGCGTCGGCCGCGTGGGTCCTCCCGCGCCGGCCCCGCCCCAGGGATATCCCGGGGGGGCGGGGCCGGCGGCGGGGCGCAGTGGTCTCCCTCGACGAGGGAGTCGACCCTATCACCCCTCCGGATCGCCGGCGAGCCGCTCGATCACGATCACCCTCCGCGCGTCCGGGGAGACCGCCAGCGCGCTGATTTCGTAGCGGGTCGGAGTCCGCCCCATTTTCGGTAGGTATCGCATCACCAGTGGACGTCGCCAGGTGATGGGCAGAGATCGAACCCGGCCCGTCGCGGTCTCGACCGCGCGCAGCCGCTCCCGCGGGACGGTTCCGCTCCGGTCCGCGATGAGGAAGAGCTTTCCACGCGGGTCGGCAGTCCAGGGCCCCGAAAACCGGCGCTGCGAGAGCCGGCGAGCCCGCCAGTTGTACCGAACCAGTGCCTGCGGGGGATCCTCCGGGAGCGCCACGACGCCGGTCCACCCCCAGCGCCCCCCCACGAACTCCAGCGGAACCGGGCTGCCGAATGGCGTCCGGGAGTGAGGACGCAGCGTCGCAGCATCCAGGACGCGCATTTCTTCCGCGCCCTTTCGCCGCGGACCGGTGGGGAGCACCTGGTCAACCGCGATGAGGCTGCCGTCCAGAGATGCTCGGACCGCCTCGCCGTCATCCGGAATTCCCCGAGGCATCCGGGTGGAAGCCAGGGGCTTCAGGCGCTCGTCGAACCGCTGGAGCAGCCGGCCCCGGTGTGCGAGCACCGTCCCCGCCGGTCCGGCGAGAGGAAACCCCAGCACCAGCGATCGAAGCCGAGTATGAGCCACGGCGTCGTGCAGGGCCACCGTAGCCATCGGCGCAGGGGTTTCCTGAACCAGCAGCTTGCCCTTCGAACTCAGCGCGATCACCCGCGACGAATGGGTACCACCGAGCTTCCACCGCACGATCTCGCCGTTCACGAGCGACACGCGTACGAGATCGCGATCCCCTCCTTCGATTGAAATTCCCGCGAGGGAATGCTGGTCCGCGGAGCTCACCGTCTCCAAGTCGATCCACCGATGGGCGCCGCGCAGCAGCGGCGCGGACCAGAAGCGCGGCTGCTGCTCCAGAGAAATGCGCGTCAATCCCGTATCGGCGAGAGCCCAGAGCGCGCCCGCCCCGAACCGGGCGCTCCACTGACCCTTG
>CAYQDT010001076.1:0-1671 GCA_964416225.1 uncultured bacterium | reverse complement strand
CCGCCGGACATGAAGAGGAAGATGACCGACTTCACCTTCGGCTCGAAGTGCGGCTGGCGCGGCGCGAGCGGGTTGAGCGTCCCGGCGGGCGGCGCTTCCGCGGCCAGCACCCCGTCTCCGGCCAGGAGGGACTGGAGCGCCAGCATTCCGAAGCCGAACCCCGCCTTCTGCAGGAAGCGGCGGCGGGTGCCGGGCCGGAAGGTGTCGGGACCGTTCGGTCCACAGCAGCGGTGGGAGCTCATCGGGTCATCCTTTTCCCGCCGCGCCCCGGGGCAAGCGCGGCGAGGCGATCAATCCAGGTACACGAACTCGTTCAGGTTCAACAGCGCCAGGCAGTAATCGGTGAGCGCGGCGGAGGGAGCCGGCTCCGCGCCCGGAACCGCCGGCAGCGCCGTGGCGAGACTCCGGGCCGCGCGGCCGCTCAGGAGGGCGGACTGCTTGCGCAGGAACTCTTCCCCCAGCTTCAGCTCCGCCGGCTGCGGAGCGCGGCCCAGCGTGAGGCGGTACGCCAGCGTGATTCGCGCGGGCTCATCCCGCGCTTCCCGGAAGAGGCGCCCGGCCAGGAACCGCGCGTGCTCCACCATCTCCGGCGCGTTCAGGAGCTGGAGCGCCTGCGGGGCCGTGGTGCTCACCTCCCGCCGCGGGCAGCTCTGGTTGGTGTCCGGAGCGTCGAACGCCTCCAGCGAGGGGAAGCGGAGCGTGCGGCGGACCGCCGTGTACAGGCTGCGGCGGACGTGATCCGCGGGGTCCGGCGAGGTCGGCCAGGCCTGCGCGCTCGGCCGGATCTCCGCGGGGATCGCCGGGAAGACCGGAGGCCCGCCCAGCTTCTCGTTCAACTGCCCCGAGGCGCGGAGGATCCCGTCCCGGATCGCTTCGGCGTCCAGGCGCCGCCGCGGCATCCGGGAGAAGAGCCGGTTTTCCGGATCCGCCGCCAGGGTCGCCGCGGAGGGCCGGCTGGACTGCCGGTAGGTGCTGGAGAGCAGGATTAGCCGGTGCAGCCGCTTGATCGACCACCCCAATCCCCGGTCCGCCGCGCCCACCTTTCCGGCGCCGCCCGGCCCGGTGGAAAAGAGGGCCGCCAGGTAATCCAGCAGCTCGGGATGGGTCGGCTCCTCGCCGCGGACCCCGAAGTCGCTGGAGGTCGGCACGATGCCGCGTCCGAAGTGCCACTGCCAGACGCGGTTCACCATGACGCGGGCCGTGAGGGGGTTCTCCGGGCTGGCGATCCAGCGCGCGAGGGCGGCGCGCCCTCCCGACCCGGCGGCGTCCGCTCGTGGGCCCGCGTGCGCCAGGATCACCGGCACGCCCGGCGACACCTCGTAGCCGCGGTTGGCCAGCTCGCCCCGCTCGAGGAGGTAGGTTCGGGCCGACGTCGTGCCCTCGTCCGCCAGGCCCATGGCGGTTGCCGGCTCCGCCGGCCGCTCCCGCTGGGCCGCCCGCAGCTCATCCAGCAGCGACTGGTACCGCTCCCGGTCCGCCGCCGGCAGGCGGGGCAGGACCTCCGCCTCCTTCGGCTCGACGAGCGGGAGGCTCCGCCGCACGATCATCTGCTGCTCGACGGTGCGCTGCGCTTCCGGCGCGCGGAACGCCGTCTGGACGTCCTCCGGCAGGGCCGCGATCCGCTCCGCGCGGAGGGGATCCCGCACGGGGCGGACCAGGAGATTGATCCGC
>CAYQDT010001075.1:0-1673 GCA_964416225.1 uncultured bacterium | reverse complement strand
AGCAGCTCCTCCCGCAGCCCCGGCCAGCGCCCGCCGGCCAGGGATTGGACGGCCAGGTAATCTTCCAGGCTTGCCTGCTCCTGCATCGCGCGCACCGCCGCCTGGAGCGCGTCCTCCCGGCGCCCGAGGCGCGCCGACAGGTCCCGGGTCCAGCGGGGAAGCACTCCGGAGGGATACGGCCCGGCGTCCAGGTTCTCGAGGGCGTGCTGCGCCACCCGCAGCGCCGCCTCGGCCGCGCCCGCCGCGTCCAGCGCGCGCGAGAGCGCGACCGCCTGGACCGGGTCGGTGAGCCGGGTCACGCCGTACTCCACCGCTTCGGAGAGCCGGCCGAGGCGGATGAGCGCGCTGAAATACCGCTCCGCCAGGCCCGCCGCCGCCGCGAGACGGAGGTAGTCCTCCCACCGGTCCTGCCGCTCCAGGACGCCGAGGCCGACTTCCGCCAGCGCCTTCGCGCTGCTCGCCGACCATTCCTCCGCGTCGCCTTCTCCGGGAGCCGCCCCATTCGGGAGCCCCGCCCCCAACAGCTGCCGGAGTCCCGGATCGTCCCAGCCCCGCTCCGCCGCGCGCCGGGCCACCGCGAAGGCCTCGTCATAGCCGTAGTCGGCCGACCGGCTCACCCAGACGCTCACTTTTTGCGACCACTGCCGGCGCTCCGCGGGTGAGAGCTCCGCGGCGAGGAATGCTTCCGCCAGGAGCCTCCCCAGGCTGTGGCAGAGAGTTTCGATCTCCTGGCCCTCGTCTCCCAGGAGTTCCTCAATGCGTGCGGTGGCCAGTTCGGCGGCGGCGTCCAGGTAGACGAGCGCGCCGCCCGCGTCGCCGGCGTCCAGGTAGGGGCGGCTTCGGTTCGCGGTGGCCTGGAGCACGCCGACGACTTCCGTGAGGAAGTACTCTTAGTCGTAGCGCCGTCCGCGTCCACGCTGGGGTCGCAGGGCCGTGAGAAGCTCCTGCCCCACTCGTACCGGATCTGGCGGCGGCAGCGCCGTCGCCGGCGGGGTGCCGGCCGGCGCGCCGAGGTCGCACTCCGCCGCCAGCGCCGCGATCCATTCCACCAGCCCCGGCTGCCGGTCCGCCAGTTCCACCAGGATCGCCCGCAATTGCTCCCGGTCGAGCGGCTCGAGGAGCGCTTCCAGACCGCGCATCCCCGGCTCGTGCGTCTCTTTCCTCATCCGCTCCGGCTCCTTGAAGTCGGCGGCAGCCCCGCGGCGGCGTCCTCGGCGAGGTCATCTTCCGCGCTCCGCCCCCTTATAACCGGTCCCCCGCCGGGAGGCGAACGTGGCCCTGCCGCCAGCGCTCCGCTCCGCAGCCCGAGGCGGTCGGAGCCGCCCGTCTCCCGGTCCGCCGGATGCAGCGCCGCGTGCGGCAGCACCTCCGGCTGGAGGGAGCCGTCAGCGAAGCCGGGCCGGGAAACCGCCCGCCGCTTTCCGGTGAACGGCCCGGTTCCACTGGCCCGGTGCACCGCGGCGTCTTGCTCCGCGGCAGCGTGCCGCGCGGACGCGTCGCCGCCGATTTCCTGCCGCGGCGTTGGAGGGGTTAACGAAGCATCACCATTCGTCGGCGAGCGGGAGGTTTGCTCGACCGCACCTCCCGCCCGTCAACCCGCGCCGCGCCGTCAAGCAGCGAGCTTGCTTTGTGGCTTGGCGTAGAGGGCCCCGCCCTGGAAATCGATCCCCTCG
>CAYQDT010001074.1:1173-1675 GCA_964416225.1 uncultured bacterium | reverse complement strand
CGCCGCTGTAGAGCTCCAGCGTCCTGGAAGTACCCTGCGCGTTTCCCGGCACCGTCTCCTACCGCCGGGGGCTCCGGCTCGGCTACGTGCCGCAGGTGGACCGGTTCCCGGAAGGCGCCACCGTAACGGGCGTCCTCCGGGAGGCGCTGTCCGGCCTCCACCTGGAGCCGCACGAGCGGGAGCTCCGCCTCGAGACGCTGCTGGCGGAGGTCGGCTTCCCGGACCCGGCCCAGGCGGTCGCGGCGCTCTCCGGCGGCTGGAAGAAGCGCCTGGCGGTGGCCCGGGAGCTGATTCGAGAGCCGGACCTGCTCCTGCTGGACGAGCCGACGAACCACCTGGATCTGGAGGGGATCCTCTGGCTGGAGTCGGTGCTCAAGGGCCCGGCCTTCGCCTACATCCTCGTCACGCACGACCGCTCTTTCCTCCAGAACGTCACCAACCGGGTGGTGGAGTTTCACCCGGCATACGCGGAGGGCTACCTCAGCGTCAACGGCAACTACGA
>CAYQDT010001074.1:0-1163 GCA_964416225.1 uncultured bacterium | reverse complement strand
CCTGCACGCGCTGGCCAACCAGCAGGAAGCGATGCAGAACAAGATGCGGCGGGAGCTGGAGTGGCTGCGGGCCAGCGCGCCCGCCCGCAGCACCAAGCAGAATGCCCGGATCCAGGCGGCGGGCCGGCTTCAGGCGGGGCTCGCGGACGTGCGCTTCCGGAACAACCAGGGCCAGGCCGCGGGGATCGACTTCCATGGGACGGGGCGCCGGACCAAGGACCTGGTGGTGGTGAAGGGCGTGTCCAAGCGGATGGGGGAGCGGCCGCTGCTGCGCGACCTCTCGTTCATCCTCTCTCCGGGCACCCGGATCGGCCTGATCGGCGCCAACGGCAGCGGCAAGACCACCCTGCTCCGGCTCATCACCGGCGAGCTCCCGCCGGACCAGGGCGAGATCCGCTGGGCGGATGACCTGCGGATCGTGCTGTTCGACCAGGCGCGCGAGCAGTTGAATCTCGACCAGCCCCTCAAGCTGGCCCTGGCGCCGAGCGGCGGCGACAACGTGATCTACCGGGGCGCGCCGGTCCACGTGGCGGCCTGGGCGAAGCGGTTCCTGTTCCGTTCCGAGCAGCTCGAGCAGAGCATCCGCTACATGTCGGGCGGTGAGCAGGCCCGGATCCTGATCGCGCGGCTCATGCTCCAGCCCGCGGACCTGCTGGTCCTCGACGAGCCGACGAACGATCTCGACATCCCGACGCTGGAGGTCCTGGAAGAGAGCCTGGCCGACTTCCCCGGCGCCCTGGTGCTGGTGACCCATGATCGCTACATGCTGGACCGCATCTCCACGGAGCTACTGGCCCTCGACCCGCAGCGCGGCGCCCGCTTCTTCGCGGACTACGCGCAGTGGGAGAACGCGGGCCGGTTCGGCCGCCGGGAGGCGGAGGTGCGCGGGAAGCCCGCCGCCGCGCCCGCGGCCGAGCGGCCGCGCCTCACCCGGGACGAGCAGAAGGAGCTGAGCCGGATGGAAGGCAAGATCGAGGAGGCGGAGGAGAAGCTGGCCCTGCTCCGGGAGCGGATGGCGTCGCCTGAGGTCTCCACGGACCACGAGAAGCTGCAGGAGTGCTGGGGGCAGGTCCAGGAAGCCGAAGCCCGGGTGGCCCAGCTCTATGCCCGGTGGGAAGAGCTGGACGGCAAGCGCGCCGCGGCGCCGGTCTGACCCGGTTGTC
>CAYQDT010001073.1:0-1675 GCA_964416225.1 uncultured bacterium | reverse complement strand
CCCCCCGAACTGGGAGAGCGCGGCGTCACGGTGAAGGCGAAGGTGGCCGCGAACTGTCCGCTTGCCCGCCGATCCTGCAGATACTGCCAGAGCCGAGTGGCGGCCGTGGGGCCGTCGTCGTCCGACCCGCCGCTGCTCACGGGGAGCATCGCATTGGTTCCCTCATGGGCAAACAGGAAATCACTCGCCATAATCGGCGCCGAGAGAATGTCCACTTCCTGCTGGGCTCGCGCAGCCATCTGCTCCGTCGTCTGCCCGTTCACGCCGCAGTTCACCTGCTCCCAATCCGGACCGAGAGCGCTCTGGAGACCGTTCGTCCACCGCTGCTCCAGCGCGACTCCGTACCCCTGCTCGAACGAGTCGCCGTCCACCACGAAGCGCCGCCGGTGGACGAGCCCCGACGGGGCGGCGAGATAAGCGGTGAGCCCACTCCGCTGCTGGCTGGTGAGGGGCGGAGTAATACAGACGGACTGGATCTGACCCAGCCAATGATAGCCGCCGCCGGAGTAAGCGCCGATCAGCAGGTCTCCACTCCAGCCCATGGAACCGGAGGCGGCCCCGGTTCCCGTCCGGCCGTTGATCGCGCCGGCAAAGGTGGAGCCGTCGTAGCGGAGCTGGAGCAGGAACGTCTGGTCCAGCGTGCTGTTCCCGCTCGGCTGCTGAACGTTCGCACCGCTGAGGTTGGCGGCGAAGGCGTCTCCCTTATTCGCGAAGTGCGCCAGAAACCCGGCGCCATTCCCGGCGCAGACCGCCAGGCGAAGATCCGGGTCCGCCGTCTGCGCCACCACGAAGATCTCCATCCCCGAGTTGAACTCCGGGTGCTGATCGAAGAAGTGGGGGACGCGAAACTGGCTCGTGCTCCCGTTGAATTCCCAGGAGGGGCAGCCGTTCAGGCCCGTGGGGCGGAGCAGGGGTGCCGTGGTGCTGTCCGCCACGGCCGCTATCGGTCCCGTGGAGGACAGATCGGAAACCGACGTCACGGGGGACCCGTCCGTCCCAAACTGCGCCGACCAGAGGTGCAGATCCGGGATGCTTGCCGGTACGGAGTCGTCCGTCAGCCGCACCATCCAGAGCGCCAGCGACGCCAGCAACTGGTGACCGGCGCAGTTGGGATGGGTGCCGTCCGCCTGGTAGTACTGCGGGTTCAGGTAGGAAGCGTTCGGGCCGTCAAAGGTGTTGAACGCCGGCAGGAGGTCCGCCCGCCCCAGGTAATTGCCGTTCCCATCCGTCCAGATGAGCGGGTCACGCGTACTTAGCGGGTAGTAGCTGGCCAGTGCCGCATTGTAGGCCACGGCTCGCTGGGCGAACTGCGGGCCGCCGATGGAGGGGATGCAGGGAATCAGCGTGTAGGTGAAGGTCTCGGTAAATTGCCCGGCGGCCCGGCGCGTCTGCAGGTACTGCCGCATCCGCCCGGCTGCCGTCGGCCCATCATCATCCGCGCCGCCCATGCTCGCCGGGCGGATCGAGTTCATCCCTTCGTGAGCAATGAGCAGATTCTCGCCCATCGCCGGCGCAGAGAGCACATCCACCTGCTCCTCCGCACGGCTTTGCAGGTATTCCGTGGTGAAGGAGCCGAAAGCGAGATTCACCTGCTCCCACCCCGGCCCAAGAGCGGACTGCAGGCGGTTCGACCAGCGCTGGTCGGGCGTGACCCCATACCCTTCCTCGAACGAGT
>CAYQDT010001072.1:0-1676 GCA_964416225.1 uncultured bacterium | reverse complement strand
CCACCGACCTTCGGACGGAACGAGTCACCGGTGGTTTGCTGCCTTCGCCATTCGCATTCAAGAAGTATGGGCAGAGCGGGATTGACGTCAGCGAACTGCTTCCCAAGCTGGCGGAGAGCATTGACGAAATCTGCGTCATTCGTTCCATGTATACGTTTAACCCCACGCACACGCCGGCGCGGAACCTGATCCATTCGGGTAATATCACGTCGGTACGTCCGTCGGTGGGTGCCTGGATCACTTACGGACTGGGGACGGAGAACCGGAACCTGCCCGGCTTCGTGGTGCTGCAGAACAGCCGTGGCAGCAAGGGCGGACCGGGCAACTGGGGCGCCGGCTTTCTCCCGAGCGCCTACCAGGGCGTGCCGTTCCGAGCCCAGGGCTCGCCCAACCTCAATCTGGAGCGCCCCGCCGGCCTCTCGGCGGAGCGGCAGCGCGCGCAATTGGACCTGGCTGGGGAACTGAACCAGGAGCACGAGCGGGCGCACCCCGGAGAGGCAGACCTGCTGGCGCGCATCCAGAGCTTCGAGCTGGCGTACGGGATGCAAGCCGCCGCGCAAGAGGCGGTCGACTTCTCCCACGAGCCAGAAGCGATCCGCCGCCTCTACGGGATGGACCAACCGGTCTCCCGTCCATTCGGGGAGAAGTGTCTGCTGGCGCGGCGGCTGGTAGAGCGGGGAGTCCGGTTCGTGCAGGTCTACTGCAACGACGAATGGGACGCACACGAGGATATCCGCAACAACCATGATCCTCGCTGCGCCGAGACGGACGCGCCGGTAGCGGGACTGCTGGCGGACCTCAAGCAGCGCGGGATGCTGGAAGACACGCTGGTGATCTGGGGCGGCGAATTCGGGCGGATGCCGGTCTCGGAAAAAGGACATGGGCGGGACCATAACCCGCACGGCTTCCTGGTCTGGATGGCGGGGGGCGGCGTGAAGGGCGGCGTGAGCTACGGGCAGACAGACGAGATCGGTTGGAAAGCAGCGGTGGATCCGGTCTCCGTCCATGATTTGCACGCCACCGTGCTCTACCTCCTGGGACTGGAGCACACGCAGCTCACCTACGCCCATAACGGACGGCGCTTCCGGCTGACGGACGTCTCCGGAGAGGTGCTCCGTCGCATCCTGGCCTAACCAGCACCCCTCGTGAATAGCTCGGTGTGGTAGACCCGAGATGACCGGGGGCATGCAGGGTGACCGGTCAAACCGCGAGCACCCATGCAGCCGGAGGAACTCGAATGAAGCGAGGAAGTATCATTACGGCCATGGCGCTGGAAACCCCCAGAACGGTCTTGCGCCGCGGCAGTTGCGCTAGTCATCGGCCGACATTCACCCGACTTTAACTTTAAAATTCACGACCTTAAAGTGGTCGGGATCGTCGCGGAAGCCACTGCCGGCGGCCTGGAATAGGCATGCTCGGTCCATGCCACCATTGGCAGCCTGCGCCGACCAGGCATTGCGGCAGAGAGTACCACGATAACGGTACTCGGCGCTTGTCTCCGCGGAAATGACCCGAGGTTCGCGTTGCGCTCACTCCCCGGCACCTGCGTCGCGGTCACCGCTCCGGCGTCCAGCGCCCTCACCACCAGGTCGTGCGCCTCCGGGTCGGTGAGCGGCGTGTCCCGGTAGCGGCCGTAGCGCTCCTCCTGGGCGTGCCACCGGCCCGAGAGCTGCCCC
>CAYQDT010001071.1:0-1678 GCA_964416225.1 uncultured bacterium | reverse complement strand
CGCGGTTCCTCTACCGGGAGCTGGGGAGCGGTGGAGCGGATGCCTACGACGTGGCCTCCCGGCTCTCCTTCGGGCTGTGGGATTCGCTGCCGGACGAGACGCTGCTGAAGGCGGCGGGCTCCGGCGAGCTCGCGACCCACGAGCAGGTGGTGCGACAGGCCGAGCGGATGGTGGCGGACCCGCGGGCGCATGCCAAGCTCCGCGAATTTTTCCTGCAGTGGCTCAAGGTGGACCAGACGCCGGATCTGGCGAAGGACCACCAGCGGTTTCCCGGATTCGACGCCGCGGCGGCTTCGGACCTGCGCACGTCGCTGGAGCTGACGCTGGAGCAGGTGGCGTGGAGCCCGCGCTCCGACTATCGGGAGCTGCTGCAGGGGGATCGGCTCTTCCTGAACGGCCGGCTCGCGAAGCTCTACGGCGTGAACCTGCCGCCCGACGCTCCGTTCCAGGCCGTGTCGCTGGAGCCGTCCGAGCGGGCCGGGGTGTTGACGCACCCCTACCTGATGGCGAGCTTCGCCTACGTGGACAACAGCTCGCCGATTCACCGCGGGGTGCTGATTGCGCGCAACCTGCTGGGACGAGTACTGCAGCCGCCGCCGCAGGCCTTCGCGCCACTGGCCGCGGCGCTCCATCCCAATCTGACCACCCGCCAGCGGGTGGCGCTGCAGACGCAGCCCGCCGCCTGTGCCGGCTGTCACAACGTGATCAACCCCCTCGGCTTCACCCTCGAGAAGTTCGACGCCATCGGGCGGCTCCGCACCACCGAGAACGGCCAGCCGATTGATGCCTCCGGCTCGTATGAGCCGGGTGCGGGCAAGGCGGTCCGCTTTGCCGGCGCGCGGGACCTGGCCGCCTACCTGGCCGGAAGCGACGAGGCGCAGACCGCCTTCGTCGAGAAGCTGTTCCAGTACGTCGTGAAGCAGCCGGTCCGGGCGTACGGCCCGCAGGCGGCGCGGGAGCTCCGGGATGGATTCGTGTCCCGGCAGTGCAGCATTCGCAGCCAGATGGTGGAAAGCGTGGCGCTGGCCGCGCTGAAGCGATGACGGCAGCGGAAATACCGGCAACTGAGCCGGCATCGTGGAGACAGAATAAGCGTCTGTCCGGCGGGGAGCGTGCGTGGGCTCGGGCCTTTCAACCCGCCGGCGGCGCCGCAGATTTCGGGCCCTCCGCTTGCTATGAGCCGGGAGCGGGCCGGGCCGGTTGGGAGGACTGAACGTGAGCTATCGGAATACGCGCCGTGAGTTTCTCCGCGATCTGGGCGTGAGCGCGGCGGCATTGCCCTTTGTGCTGAACCTGCCGGGCCTGGCCTCCGCCGATGGGGTGAAGCGCAAGCAGCGCCTGGTGGTGATGTTCAGCCCGGACGGCGTGGTCCCGACGACCTTCTGGCCGGAGGAAGAGGGCGAGCAGTTCACCTTCAAGGAAATCCTCAAGCCGCTGGAGCCGTTCAAGAGCCGGACCCTGGTGCTGAACGGCGTCTGTGACCGGGTCCGGGGCGACGGCGATAACCACATGCGCGGCATCGGCTGCCTCTTGACGGGGGTCGAGCTCTTCCCCGGAAACATCCAGGGCGGGTCGGACACCCCGGCCGGCTGGTCGAGCGGCATCTCCATTGATCAGGAGATCAAGAATTACCTCCAGGCCGACCCGGCCACCCGCACCCGGTTCGGCTCGCTGGAGT
>CAYQDT010001070.1:0-1682 GCA_964416225.1 uncultured bacterium | reverse complement strand
CCCGTTCCCCTCTCCATCCTGGACCTCGCACCGGTGACCTCCGGCAGCACTCCCGACCAGGCGCTTCGCCAATCGCTCGACCTGGCCCGTCACGCGGAGGAGTGGGGCTACCACCGCTTCTGGGTGGCGGAGCACCACAACATGCCGGGCATCGCGAGCTCCGCCACCGCCGTGCTGATGGGCTACCTCGCCGGCGGCACCTCGCGGATCCGGATCGGCTCCGGCGGCGTGATGCTGCCGAATCACTCTCCGCTGGTGATTGCCGAGCAATTCGGCACCCTCGAGTCGCTCTATCCGGGCCGAATTGAGCTGGGCCTGGGGCGCGCGCCGGGAACGGATCCGCTCACCGCGCGGGCACTGCGCCGTGAGCGCGTGCTGTCCGCCGAGATGTTTCCCCAGGACGTGCTGGAGCTGATCTCCTATTTTCGGCCGCCCACTCCCGGCCAGGCGGTCCGGGCGGTGCCGGGTGAAGGGCTGCGGGTGCCCGTCTGGCTGCTCGGCTCCAGCGACTTCAGCGCCCGCTTCGCGGCATCGCTCGGGCTGCCGTTCGCGTTCGCCTCCCACTTCGCGCCCGACTACCTGCTCGCCGCGCTGGAGATCTACCGGAGCAGCTTTCAACCGTCGGAGGTGCTGGATCGTCCCTACGCGATGATCGGCGTCAACGTCTTCGCGGCCGCGACGGACGAGGAGGCGAAGCGGCTTTTCACCTCCCTCCAGCAGCAGTTTCTGGCGCTGCGATACGGCACGCCGGGCCAGCTCAAGCATCCGGTCGACAACCTGGAGGAGCTGTGGAGTGCGCCCGAGCGGCTGAGTGTCGAGCGTGCTCTGCGCTGTTCGGTTGTTGGGTCGCCAGATCGGGTAAAGAACGGACTGGAGGCGCTGCTTGAGGAGACGGGAGCGGACGAGCTGATGGTAACCGCGCAGATCTATGACCACGCGGCCCGCCTGCGCTCATTCGAGATCGTGGCCGGAGTGCGGGAGGCGCTTCGGCCGCGGCGGGAGACCCGGGCGGCGTGATCGGGCCGGCGGCTCTAAGGAGCGGGAAGATCTTGGGGCGGTAGTGCGCGCATGGAACAGGGTCGCTCGGACATCGAGCTCACGATCGTGCTGGAGATACGGTCACTGCCGTTTCCGGAGAGCCACCGTATCGCGGAGGCGCTGGCGGCGGTGCGGATCCTGAGCGCTCATCTGGAATACGACCACCACCGGCGCGTGCTGCGGGCGCTCGGCTTTTGCCGGCGGTCGGAGCTCGAAGAGGCGGTTCAGGCCTGCATTGCCGCCGTCTGGGACTCCCTCACCTGCTACCGACCGGTCATCATCCGGGCCGTCTCGTGCCACGAGGGGACGCCGGCGTGCGCGCCGTGTGCGGTTCCCGACGAGACCTTCGTCGAGGAATTCCGACCGTCGCCGTCAACCTTCTGCGCCTACAAGCTGCGGCGGTGGTCGTAGCGCGGCGCGTAGATGGGTGAGCTCGGGATCGGCTGCTCCTCGGCAGAGGGACCTTCCACCTGAACGAGCCCCGGGGGCGGCCGGATGTCAACAGGCGCGAAAGACTGCTTCTCCCGCGGCGGGGGGCCCTTCTGGTCGCTCGGAAGGCCCGAGACAGGCTTTCTTCAGGCCGAACGCTCCCGACACGGCGTGGGAGGTCCGCAGACTTCCCGCGAGGGGAGGGCGGGTTAGCT
>CAYQDT010001069.1:0-1682 GCA_964416225.1 uncultured bacterium | reverse complement strand
GCGCGCCTTCAGCCGCGGCTGGGGGTTCGACGGCGGGGTCATCGCCTTTGGCGGCGACGCCACCGCCGCGCTCAAGACCATCCTGCAAATGCTGAAGGTCAGTCCGGACACCCACCGCATGGGCCGGATCGTGGTGGTGGGCGAAGCCACGTTCCAGCACCGGTTCGCCGCCGGGATGGGAAACGTGGATATCCGGTCGAGCGCGCGGCCGGGGCCGGGCTACCACGATCCGGCGTGGGAGCGCGGCGCGGATTACCCGCCGGCACTGGTCGAGTGGACCACGCGCCGGAACGTGGAGGAGTGCCTGCGCTGGATGGAGCTGGGGCGGCTGGATGCCGGATCATGCATCACGCATCGCGTCCCGCTGGAGGAGGCGCCCGCCGCCTGCGAACGGCTCATCCAGTCCCCGGATGCGGCACTGGGGGTGATCCTGATCCCCTGAGCCCCCGGTCCCGGGGCAGTTCCGGAGCCGGTTCGTTAAACTACCTGTGAGTGCCGGCAGAAACTACCGAAAATAAGTGTGATTATTCCTCACCCGGCACCTTCCGCGCGTGATCCCTATGAGCGTCTACGAGCACCTGCCCTCCTACTACCGCGTCACGGAGGGCCGGCAGTACACTCCGGCCGAAGCGCGGCGTTATACCGAGAAGATCGCGAAGACTCACTACGAGAACTTCACGGTGGTCTCCTGGTTCCTGCCGGCCGAGCTGCGCCAGCATATGTACAACGTCTACGCCTACTGCCGGTGGGCGGACGACCTGGGCGACGAGGTCACGGATCCGCAGGCGGCGGTGGAGGGCCTCGAATGGTGGCGGCGCGAGCTGGAGCTGTGCTATTCCGGGGCGCCCCGCCATCCGGTCTTCGTCGCGCTCCGGGAGACGATCGACCGCTTCGAGATCCCCGCTCGGCCGTTCCACTACCTGCTGGACGCCTTCGTGCAGGACCAGACGGTGAAGCGCTTCGCGACGTATGCGGAGCTGGAGCGCTACTGCACCCGGAGCGCCAATCCGGTGGGCCACCTGGTCCTCTATCTCTTCGGATTCCGGGACGCCGAGCGGCAGAAGCTTTCCGATCACACCTGCACCGCGCTCCAACTCGCCAACTTCTGGCAGGACGTCACGGTCGACTGGGAGAAGGGCCGGGTCTACCTCCCGCTGGAGGACCTCCGGCGGTTCGGAGTACAGGAAGAGCAGATCGCCGAGCGGCGCTTCACCCCGGCCTTTGGGGAGCTGCTCCGGTTCGAGGTGGAGCGGGCGCAGCAACTCTTCTCCGCCGGACTGCCGCTCCTCTACATGGTTCCCAGGCGCCTCCGGCTCGACCTCGAGCTGTTCACGCGCGGCGGCGAGAGCATCCTGCGGATGATCGAGCAGCAGAACTTCGACGTGCTCACGCGCCGCCCCGTGCTCTCCAAAACCGGGAAGGCGCAGCTCATGCTCCGGCGGCTGCTCGGAAGTCTGACTCCCGAATTCGGCAAGCAGTAGAAGCCGGTTCATGAACGAGGCGGCAGACGCGGGTTTCCGCGCCTGCCGCCCCAGGGACCGAGCCGCTCGCCGGCCCCGGATCGCCCGCCTACTTCGCGCTCGCGCTCGCGTCATCCCGGCGCGGAACGAACACCTTGACCGGCGCGCCCGGTTGGAGGATCGCCCGGCCTTCCGGCTTCACCCACACCTGGTAGGTAAAAA
>CAYQDT010001068.1:0-1683 GCA_964416225.1 uncultured bacterium | reverse complement strand
GCGAGCCGGACGGAGCTATTCGTCGATCGCCCGCCAGGCGATGTCTTCCGGGAGCGTATCGTCCGTCTCCGCAATGGGGCCGACCTGGGAAGTGGCCCCTCGATTCGCGTGAGACGTGAGGGCAACGACCTCCAGCTGCCGCGTCTCAACATCGAAGACCGCCCGGTAATGCTGACCCGTGGTGGCGCTGAATCCGGCCGCTACGCGGCGCGTGCGGTGCTTGGCCTTCCCACGCGTATCAAAGAGGGACATGAGCTGCTGTTCATAAACCTGCCTGACCGTCATGCGCCTCACCTCGTCACGTGAAACCATACCTCTCTACTCGATTTCTACCCACGGCTCCGCGATCACCGGGCACCTTGCGCGCGCGACTTCCGCCGCCTTTCCGTCAGCTGAGGCAGGGCGCCACAGCCAGCGCGGCTTATTCCACGGCCACATCGGCATCAACGGCGGGACGCGCCGGTTGGAGCCGGAACCCGATGTGTCGCTCCGGGCTATCAATGTCCGCCGTAAAGAACTCGAAGTGCAGCGGGAACGCCAGGGGATGGCACAGGATCATGCTCTCCTCGCCGCGGCCATTGACGCAGGTCATACGCCACACTCCTTCCGGCGTCTCTCCGATACTGGGCACCCAGAGCTCGTCGCCCCCGTGCTGGATGGTCATGCGGAACGTTTCGCCGCGCTCCTGGCAGATCTTCCGCTGCCGGACCACCTCCTGCTGCAGTGCCTGGTATTGCGGGCTCTTCTGGGACTCGTCCATGGGTCACTCCGGTTCAGGATGGGCCAGCGCTGACGCTCTCACAGTTGGCACGGCGCCCAGAAACTCCCTTTTGCCGTGGGAGATGGACCTGGCCCCGCTGGCGTTTCTGTCCCCGCTCAGCCCGGCGCGTGAGGCCGGCGACGGGCGCGGCGTGGGGTGACGCCGCCTGATAGCTTCCGGCGCCAGCGGCAGCGGACCTGCGCGTTTCGCAAGAGGCTTACTGCCTGTCGGGCGTTCGCTGCGGTAGGCGGTGCGGCGTCACGTTTATCATCCAGGCGGCCGGTGAACAATGCACCGGACTTGCGGGCACTTGAAGTTTGGCCAGGCAAGCTCACACCGCTGCCGATACGCAGCTCGGCTGCGCTTCCTCGCCCTCTCCGGAACGGCGGGACGCGTGCCCGGCGCGGCGCGTGTACTTTCCATGACCGGCCATGATGCCGGATGACCTGGAGCAACGGATGAGCGACCGAAGAACGGATGATGCAGTTCAGCACGGGATCGATGACAACCCGAACAATGACCCGCAGAAGGGCGCGGCGCTGGGTGGTGCGGCGGTCGGCGCGGCGGCGGGAGCGGCCGGCGGCCCGGTCGGCGCGGTGATCGGTGCAGTGGTGGGCGGCATCGCGGGCGCAGCCGGCAGCGGCGCGGCTGTTGCGGCGGTGGACCAGGTGGACAACGACGACACCGTCTCCGGCCTGGGCCATGGTGCCACGGGTGGCGTGCGTGCCGCCGCGCCTGGGAACGGGGTGCCGGGAATCCAGACGGGTGGCCGTGCCATCGACGGCACGCCGGACACCCGTGGCATTAGCGAGAAGGCCGCGGACGCCATCACTGGAGACCACGTGGACGACAAGACAGGGAAGATCGTCTAGTGCAGTGATTCACTGGACCGTACGGTAGTTGGCGGGATCGTAGGCGGCCGG
>CAYQDT010001067.1:1416-1693 GCA_964416225.1 uncultured bacterium | reverse complement strand
TACTCCGTCAGGTGCGTGCCGATGAATCCCGCACCACCGGTAATCAGAATGTTCACAAATGCTTCCTCTCTTGAGATGGGGCTGTGTGGAGCGCTCGCACCGTACACTGCGCCCCAAAAAGCGTTGCTGGCCCAGCCGCGCATTGACGCTTGCCGTGCGGTTTCGGCACGATCCGGGCTCCGGCGGCACACCGGACGAAATTCTAGCGACTCCCGCGAGCGGATTCCGGCATCCTGTTACAAGCGTGGGGTCGATCGCACTACAGAATGTCGGCGTC
>CAYQDT010001067.1:0-1406 GCA_964416225.1 uncultured bacterium | reverse complement strand
GGCGGTCGCGGCTCCGCAGGACGCCGGAGCCGCTTCCCCGCGTTTGCCCGGCACCATGGGTTTCAAGCGCATACCCACCCGCATCCAGAGCGCATGGAGGGTTTGAGCTTGCTCTCTCAAGGTATGAAAGGACTGATCCTTCTATTCTGATCCAGGGAGCCCAGCCATGCGCCTCGCCGGTCGCCTCCTCCGTCCGTTGTTGCTCGCTTCCATCGTCAGCCTGGTGGCGCTCGCCTCTCCGCCGGCGACCTTCGCCCGAGCGACCCCAAGTGCCGTCACGTTCAACTGGGTGCCGAACTGGCCTGTCAATTATGGCAAGGGAGTCCCGGATTGGGGCGGAGCCGACGTGACCGGGGTGGCGGTGGACGCATCCAAAAACGTTCACGTCTGCCTCGGCACGGAGCATCCGGTGGTGGTTTTCAGCCAGAAGGGAGAGTTCCTGCGCAGTTGGGGAGAGGGGGTCCTGCTGGACCCGCACACGGTGCGCATCGATCCGCACGGAAATTTCTGGACCACGGACATTACCACTCACCAGGTGTGCGAGTTTTCTCCCGACGGCACCCTCCTGAAGCGCCTGGGCGTGGGAGGCCCGAACTCCGATCTCAGCCACTTCGCGGGCCCGGCCGACGTGGCGTTCGCGCCCAATGGCGACATCTACATCGCGGACGGCCACTGGAACAACCGCGTCTTCCATATGGACGCCAATGCCAACGTCATCAACGTGTGGGGCTCGTACGGCACGCAGCCGGGCCAGTTCCGGCTGCCGCACAGCGTGGCGGTGGACGCGCAGAGCCGCGTGTGGGTGGCGGACCGGATGAACCGGCGGCTCCAGCTCTTCACGGCGAATGGGCAGTTCATCTCGCAGCTCAAGATGGCGGACTACCCCCACAGCCTCTACATCACGCCGGACCAGAAGCTGTATGTGGGCGGGTTGTCCGGACTCTGGGTCTACACGCTGGACGGCCAGCTCCTGGGGCATTTCAGCCAGAAAGGCCGCGGCCGGGGACGCATCTACGAAGCGCACATGATTACGGTGGACTCGGACGGCGAGCTCTATGAAGCGGACGCCGCCGCCAAGCGGGCTCAGAAGTTCCTGATCCACTGATCGGAGCGCCGACTGGCTGCGCTGGGTCCGGGCGGACTGAAAGGACCTCGATCGTCTGCCGGAGCGGCCCACCGCCGGCACCACGGCGGGCCCGGGAGGCACCCTACTGCGGCGACATGAGAAAGCCGCGGCGAACACCGTGGTACAGCCCCGTACCGGCGATCTGCCCGCGGTTGTTCACCGCGGCCGCCTCCCGCAGTTCCCAGCCGGCGCCCTGCGGAAGGAGCGAATTCAGGTCCGTGAGCCGGTGCGGCCCGGGACGGAGCGCGCCCGCCTCATGCAGCACACACACTTTATGACG
>CAYQDT010001066.1:0-1703 GCA_964416225.1 uncultured bacterium | reverse complement strand
CCTACGCTCGCTTCCCGCACGACGACCTCTCACGCGCCACGACGTATCACGGTAAGAACCAGCGGGTCTTCGCGTGGCAGTTCACGTTTCCGCTCGCCGCCTGGAACGGACTGGTGCGTCACCTGGGCCGGTCGGCACTGACCTTCCTCGATGAGGAGAAGCCGTCCGCCCGGCGGGCCGCCCCCGCCGGACCCGCCGCACCTCCCGCGGCCCCGCCGTCGCGGCCCGCCGCATCCTCTCCGGCGCCGCGGAAGGGCGTATGGATGGAGGGGGCTCAACCCTCCGCGGCGCGACGGGCCGCCGAGGGGACGCCCACCGCCGCCCGCACCTCGGAAGGCGGCGCCCGGAGCCATGCGGCGACCGCGGTGCCGGAGCCGCTCGTCCGCTCGCCGAAACCGGAGCCGTCGGAGCCGCTCGTGCGGGGCACGGACGGCTCCCGGATGAACCGGGCGGCGAGCAAGGCGGCCAAGCGACCGGCGGTGCGCAAGGCGCCGTCCCCGGAGCTGGGTTCCGCGCCCACCGCGGCCCCGGGGAAAGCCGCTGCCTCCGCGAAAAACGTACCGGAGCGCGTCGCCGCCCCGCCGGACCCGGGGAAGCGGAGGAGCCCCTCCGCCGCGGCTCCGGCCCGCACACCGCAGCCACGCGCGGAAGGCGGCTCCCGACGGGGCGCGGCGAACGCGGCCGGCACACCCCCGGCCCCGGAATCCGTTCCGCGGGTGGCTCCTCACGCCGCGAAGGCCGCCCTCCCGACGGCGGTAGCGGCCGCGACCGGCGCCCCTCGAAAGCCGGCTGCCACCGCCCGGGCAACGGCCGCCGCCCAGGCACCACCGGCCGCAACCCGTGCTGCGGCGGCCGTTGCCCCCGCAGCCGCTCCCCGACGCCCCACCGTCGGGCTTCCGGCGGCACCCAACCGGCCGCAGCCGTCGCGGGAGAAGGCCGGCGGCAAGCGCGGCGACGCGGCCATTGCGGTGAGTGCCGCGGTGGGAGCGACCGCGGCCGCGCGGGCGCCGGGAAAAGGTGCCGCCAGCGGGAAGCTTCAGGAAGAGCTGCACCAGGCGCCTTCCGAAGGCGCGGCTCCAACCGGCTCCGGGAGGCGTGGACGGCGACCGGCGGGCGTGGCATAGGGCGCTCCTTCGCAGGAATCCCGGCCCCGAAAACGGAAACTGCGGGTGAACCGGCCACGCACTGCTCCGCCCCCTACCATGACGGCATCCCAGCATTCCGCCTCTTCCGCACTCCGCCAGGTCGGCGACGCCGCCCGTCGACCGCCGGAGATGACCGTTTCGGAGATGTTCGCGCGCACGGTCCAGCGCAGCGCGGACAAAGACGCGCTCCGGTACAAGAAAGACAAGCAGTACCGCTCCATCACCTACCGTGAGCTCGCGGACCGGGTGAGCGCCTTCGCGCGGGGACTGATCTCCCTGGGCCTCGGGCCGGGAGCACGGATGGCGCTCCTCTCGGAGAACCGGCCTGAGTGGGCCATCGCCGATCTCGCGGCGCTCTCGATCGGGTCGGTGAACGTACCGGTTTACTCCACACTGCCGGCGCCCCAGGTGGAGTTCCTGGTGGCCGACTCGGAGGCGGAAGTACTCGTCGTCTCCAATGAGAAGCAGCTTCAGAAGGCGCTGGCGATCCGCGATCGCCTCCCGAGCCTGAAGCACATCGTGGTGTTCGATCTGGACCGGGACATGAAATGTTTGTTT
>CAYQDT010001065.1:0-1703 GCA_964416225.1 uncultured bacterium | reverse complement strand
GGGAGTACGGTGCCGGTGAGGAAGCGGCTCTCGTCCGCGGCGAGGTAGAGCGCGGCTTCGGCCACGTCCTCCGGCTCTCCAAAGGAACCGGTCAGGGGCTGGAGCTCCGCCAGTGCCTCAAGAATCGCGGCATCGGACTGGGCGCGGGCGCTCATCGGGGTGCGGATCAGGCCGGGGCAGAGAACGTTCACCCGGATCCGCTCGGCGGCATACCGGGCGGCCATGGCGCGGCTGAGCGCCACCACGGCGCCCTTGCTGGCGGCGTAGGCATGCGTATCGAACAGGGGGTGGCCCACCAGCCCCAGCACGGAGGCGGTGTTGATGATACTCCCGCCGCCCGCTGCCCGGAGCAGGGGAAGCAGGTGCTTGCAGCAGAGGAAGACGCTGCGCAGGTTCAGGTCCAGGACGTAATCCCAGCCCTCCTCCGTACACGCGTCCACCGGGCCGTCGCCGTGCCGCCGGCCGCTGCCGCCCACCACGTTGAAGAGGACATCCAGTCGCCCGAACCGCTCCCGAACCGTCTCCGCGAGCTGCGCCACCTCCTCGCCGCGCGTGACGTCCGTCCGGACGACGAGCGCCGCGCCGCCGGCGGCCGGCGGCTCCCGGTCCACCGCGACACCCCGGGCGCCCTCCGCGGTAAAGCGGCGCAGCGCCGCGGCGCCGATCCCCCCCGCCGCACCGGTGATCAGCGCGATCTTGCCGTCGAGACGTCCGGACATGTGCGTGAGGATCGGCGAAAAGTGAGGAACAGCGACGGGAAGTCGGGGGAGCCGCCCGAAAGCGGTCCGGAAGAAGCGAGAAGCCGCGGACCGATCCCCTCGGACCGACCCTCGGCTTGCTTACAACGCACGATCAGACAGGCTTAACGTCCGCCGCGGCGGGCCTGAATCTTCGCCAGGATGCCATCCAGCTTGCGGGCGGTCTCCAGGAGCTTCGGATTTTTACCCCAGAACTCGTCCGGCCGGGTGTGCGACTTCTGGAACGTTTCCTCGATCTCACGGGTCCAGCCCTGGATCACGACGAGTTCCATCGGCTCGGCGGCGGAGAGGAGCATCTGCCGGTCGATCCCGGTCCCCAGCACCGCGAACTTCGGCTCGATACCCGTCGGAATCAGGTCCAGCGGGGAGCGCCGGCGCGGCGGGCCGCCGGTGGAGGGACCGCCCGACGGGGGGCCCGGTGGTCTTCGGCGCGGTGGGGGCTGTACGGGTCGCCGTGGTCGATTCATGCGGCTCCTTGTGAGAATGGCGGACGCGAAATGAGTCTGATTCAGTATAGCACCTCGCCGAGGACCGGGCAATCCGATCGAGCAGGCGGCGGACCCCGGCGCGGCCGCCGCCGATCGGGCGTTGCTTGAGCGCGCGTTTGGGCCGGTCGGCTCCGCTGTCCCCGTTCGTGCGGGCGACTCGCACGAAGACCGCGATAGGAGCGGCGGGAACGCCGGTGCGCGCGAGGAGCACGGTGGACCTGGGTTGGGCGGGGCCAGCGTGGGGGTGGTGAGCCCCACGAGCGATTATCCTCCACAGAAGATCCGAGCGGCGCGTCGAAAGGATTTCCGCTTGACTTACGAATCTCGGTTAACCCATGGGGCTGTGATGCTGTAGAAGGCAGCGTAGCGATGGCAATCGCTGCCGCAGGGGCCAGAGATCGGCCGTCAGCGAGAACCGCGACAGCGATCTGCCGACCATCGAGTTCACACCCACGGG
>CAYQDT010001064.1:0-1707 GCA_964416225.1 uncultured bacterium | reverse complement strand
TACAACGAAAGCCCGGAAGGCGCGATCCACCCGACGCCGATCATCGGCATGCTCGGCGTGCTCCCGGATATCCGCCGGCGCGTGGGGCTTGGGTTCCGGCAGCCGGGTGACGAAGTATGGCTGGTGGGTGACCTCCAGCCGGAGCGCAGCCTGGCGGGCAGCGAGTACCTGGCGGTGCTCCACGGGAAGGAAGCGGGCCGCCCGGCCGCGCTGAAGCTCGAGCTGGAGCAGGCCGTGCAGGAGACCGTCCGCTCCCTGGTCCGGGACGGACTGGTCCGCTCCGCGCACGACTGCGCCGACGGCGGGCTCGCCGTGGCCCTGGCGGAGTGCTGCATGGCCGGGAAAATGGGCGCGCAGATCGAGCTGCCGGGCGGGGTCTCCGCCGCGGCGCTCTTCGGCGAGGCGCCCTCCCGCATTTTGATTTCCCTCTCAAGCGAAGCCGGCGCCGAGGCGCGGCAACGACTGCAAACTGCCGGTGTCCCCGTGGCCGTTCTCGGTACCACGGGCGGCGACCGGCTCACCATCGACGGAGCCTTGGACATCCAAGTGGCCGAGCTGGAGGCGACATGGGAGCGGACCATTCCGGCGGCAATGGAGCCGTGATGCGGAACGACTGGGAACGGGACGGAGACCACCCGCAGGAAGAATGCGGTGTGTTCGGTATCTTCGCGCCGGGAACGGAGGTGGCGCGCCTCACGTACTTCGGACTGTACGCGCTGCAGCACCGGGGCCAGGAAAGCGCGGGCATCGCCGTGTCGGACGGCCAGGGAATCCGGTGCCACAAGGAGATGGGCCTGGTCAGCCAGGTCTTTGACGAGACGGTGCTCCGGGACCTGTCGGGGAACATCGCCATCGGCCACACCCGGTACTCCACCACCGGCTCCAGCGTGCTCTGCAACGCGCAGCCGATTCAGGTGGAGACGCCGGCCGGCCCGATCGCCGTGGCGCACAACGGGAACATCGTCAACACCCGCCAGCTCCGGGCCGATCTGGAGTCCGAAGGCATTCGCTTCGAGTCGACGAACGACAGCGAGGTCATCGCCCGCTGCATCGCGAGCCTCTACGACGGGGATATCGTCAAGGCGGTGCGCCTCACGATGGAGCGCGTCCGCGGCGCCTACTCCGTGGTGGTGCTTACGGAGCGCCAACTCCTCGGCTTCCGGGATCCGAACGGCATCCGCCCGCTCTGCGTGGCAAAGCTGAACGGCTCCGGCTACGTTCTCTCCTCCGAGTCCTGCGCGCTGAACGTGATCGGCGCGCAGCTCATCAAGGAAGTCGAGCCGGGTGAGCTCGTGCTGATCGACCACGACGGGATGACCGGCTTCCCACCGCTCTTCCCGCAGCGGGCCGCGCTGTGCCTCCTGGAGTTCATCTACCTGGCACGCCCGGACAGCAGCATGTACGGGAAGAACCTCCATGCCGCGCGGGTGCGGATGGGGCGAGAGCTGTTCGCGGAGCACCCCGCGGACGCCGACGTGGTGATTCCGGTCCCGGACACCGGCATCCCCGCGGCCATCGGCTTCAGCGATGCCAGCGGGATCCAGTTCACCGAGGGGCTCATCAAGAACCGGTACATCGGCCGGACCTTCATCCAGCCGGACCAGCGCATGCGGGAGCAGGGCGTCCGGATGAAGCTCTCCACGCTCCGCGAGAACCTGGCCGGAAAGCGCGTGGTGATGGTGGATGACTCGATCGTGCGCGGCACCA
>CAYQDT010001063.1:0-1709 GCA_964416225.1 uncultured bacterium | reverse complement strand
GTGCAGCCCAGGTGCGCCTCCGTAACCGCGATGGGAATTCGATACCGCTCCCACGCGTCGCGGAGCAACGTTTGCAGCCCCGCGATGCCCTGCGCGCAAACCCGGACGGTTTCCACATCGGCATACTGCTGCCTGCCATTCCCGCCGTGAACCGACTCCGGGTAGCGCTCCAGACGGTGGTCGAGGAACCGCTCGCTGGTAATGTAATAGTTGACCCCCAGAATATCGGGCGGGCAGGGGTTCTCGAGGAACCACTCGAGCTCGGCCGGCTCGACGCCGCTGTAGAGGAGATAGTTCCGGAGCGGGTGATCCCGATCGACCCGCCCGCAGAGGAGGTCCCACCCCAACCAGCGGCGGGCGTTGTCGAACTCCGCCTGGGCAGCGAGCTCGGGCGTGCTGAACGTCTTTCCGAGGTCGTCCGTCTGGATGAGCAGCGCGCCGGGGTTCACGGCGCGGATCGCGCGCATCGCCAGGATGGTGCCCCGGCACTCATGGAGCAATACCCGAGCGAAGGTCGCCTCATCGCGGCCGTGGGGAAACCAGTGTCCATACAGGCCGCTGAACCGGGCCGTCGTGAGAATCTCGTTCACCGGAGTGTAAGCATCCACCCACGGGTACCGCTCCGCGACGGCTCCGGCGTACTCGGCTAGCTTCTCGGGGAATGCCGGGTCCATCAGGCTCGTGTAGCGCGGGCCACTTCCGTGGTGGACCAGTCCCACGATCGGACGCACCCCGAGCCGCGCCAGCCGGCCCAGGCGGGCATCGGCCCACGTCCAGTCCGCGCGACGAGGACCCTCCGGCGCGGTCCGCTCCCAGAGCACCGGGTAGCGGATGGCCCGGATCCCAAGCTCCGCGAAGCGGTCGAGGTCTTCAATTCGCCCCGCATGTCCATTCAACTCGAGCTGGTCCGAGTACCGCTCCTCCACGCGGTTCACCGTACATTCAACGCCCCCCCAGAGCTCCGGCCCGACCCTGAATCCGCCGTGCGTCGCGAGGAGCACTGCGTCGAGAGGCACGGCGTCCAGGTCCGCCATCGTCCGGACGTCGCCGTGGAGACCCACGGCGCGGTAGTTCACTTGCTGCATACATTCGTCTCCGCGCGCCGCCCCCATCCGGTGGAACTTCGCCGGGATGTGGCGAGCGATCGGCTCCACGAGCACCGGAGCCGGTAAAGTAGGGCCTGAACGGCTGTCCGGAAAGCCGCCGGGACACCCTCTGGAAATGCCCGAATTTGGAGAATCGTCAAACATTTGCTGCCGTGTACGGCACGCCGGAGGGGTGGTGGAACCGTATCGGTACCCGCGCACCCCGCCCGGCGTCCGCCGTGCGTATGCTTCCGGCGCCGTCTCTGCACGCCGGATCCTTTCGAAAGCGTTCTCGGGTGAGCGCCAGGCTACGATTCCAGCCGCAAGCCCCGCTCGTCCGCTCGGCTCGGCCAGCGACGATTGCCCGAGCGGCGGCGCGGGAAGAAGGAGCAGGAGACATTGGGAGGTCGAAGATGACGGAAGTAGCAGTGGCACCCCGTTCCAGCGCCGAGCTGGACCGAGCGGTGCACGATCTGAATCGGGACGGAATCTGCGTACTCCGCGGGGCGCTGGACCCAGCATTGGTGGCGGAATGGCGGCAGGCGTTCGAGGCGCTGTTCCGGGAGCGGCAGAGCCGGCCGGGCGGGCTCGCTCCGCGCGAGAAGAATCGGTACTATCTCACCC
>CAYQDT010001062.1:0-1709 GCA_964416225.1 uncultured bacterium | reverse complement strand
CTTTTATCAAGAGACAGAGAACGACCGAATCGACGTGGTCGGCCGGTATTCGTGGCGACCTCCCACGGATGGGGGCTGGAGTGAGTGGACCGGCTCGTATCAGGATCTGCTCGAAGCGCTGGTCACTTGACCGGCTACGTCCCGAAGATCATCCACTCCGCCTCGGACGCAACTGCCGGTCATCAAGGAGAAGCAGCGCGTGCGCAGCATCGAGCGCCCCATACAGGAGGGCTGCATGCCTTTGAGCGCTGCGATTTCGGCGCTGAGACGGACCGAATGCCCCGCTGGTGTGGCTGGAGGAGGGCTTCCGCCGCATTCGGACTCTCAGCCCGGAGAACCCCCGGCGAGCGACCGATCTCCAGGCTGCCCTCACGTTCTTGAACACTGACGGCCCGAAGAGCGAAACCTTACCGGGAAGGCGATCTGCTCGCCGGCCCCTTGCTCGACGACGGCTGCGGCCTCGGCCGGGTGCTGCGCCATCGTCGGCGTGGCCTGATCATGGGGTGCTTCTTTCCGTGGCGGTTCGAGACCCCGCCGGCGGCGCGGAGTTTCCGGGAGCCGGCCCCGGAAGACGCGGCGGAACGGGTGCTGTCCGGCGACCGTGGGCTGGTCAAGAACGGCCGGTGCCCGGGCAGCTTCCAGGCTTCTCCCGGGAGCGCTGGCCCGTGCCGCTCCTGTTCCGGACGCAGGTGTGGGAGCAGGCGTAGGGGGCGCGGTACGACGAGGAGACGCTGCGACCCGTGGGGAGCCTCGCGCTGCCGGAGACGCCGGGCGCCGATGGACGTGCCTGTGATAAGCTCCCCGGGTGACCCGGCCTCTGCCGGGGAGCATGCGGGGCACCGGTCCCCGCCGCGGCCGGCGCGCCGGGTAATCCCGTGGCCTGCCGCCGCTCGCCGAAAGGTTCCCCTGCCGCCATGCGTATCCTCTCGCTTCTTCCTGCAGCCACGGAGATCGTCGCGGCGCTCGGGTGCACGGACGCCCTGGTCGGCATCTCGCACGAATGCGATTTCCCGCCCGAGGTCACCCGGCTGCCGCGCGTCACCCACTGTGCGATTCACCACGCCGGCCTTTCGGGCGCGGCCATCGAGGATTGGGTGCAGGAGCGGGTGGCTTCGGGTGGCGACCTGTACACGCTGGATGCCGGGCTCGTCCGGGAGCTGAGGCCGGACGTCGTCCTCACCCAGCGTCTCTGCGAGGTCTGCGCCATCAGCGGCACCACGGTGGCACGGGTGCTGGGCACCCTGGAGCACCCGCCACAGCTCGTGGAGCTCGCCCCGCAGTGTCTCAGCGACATCCTGGCCGATATCCGCGCCGTCGCTCGGGTGCTCGGGGTCCCGGGCCGCGGGGAGGAGCGGGTCCGGGAGCTGGAGGCGCGGGTCGCCGCCGTGCGGGACCGGTCGGCCGCCGCCCCGGAGCGCCCGGTGTGCTTTCTGATGGAATGGATCGATCCGCCCTACTGCAGCGGCCACTGGGCCCCGGAGCTGGTGGAGCTGGCGGGGGGCCGGGATCCGCTCGGCCTCCCGGGTGTCGATTCCACGCGCATCCTCTGGGAGCGCGTGGTGGAGGCCCGGCCGGAGGTGCTGGTGGCGGCGTGCTGCGGCTGGAGCGTAGAGCGCACGCTGGAGGATTTCCCCCTGCTGCGGAGCTATCCCGGCTGGGAGACGCTCCCCGCGGTGCGGAGCGGCCGCGTCTATGCCGTGGACGGCTCC
>CAYQDT010001061.1:390-1716 GCA_964416225.1 uncultured bacterium | reverse complement strand
ACGAGGCCATCGCGCGGGCCTACGCGGCGGACACGTACGGGATGCAGCGGCTCGCGCAGTTGTTCGACAGCCAGGTGACGCTGTACCGGCCGAAGGCCCGGGCCCTGCGGCGCCGGCTGGACCCTGGAGCGCGGGTCATCGAGGTCGGCAGCTTCGTCGGCGGCTTCCTGTCTGCCGGCAGGGAGCAGGGCTGGCGAATGCTGGGGGTGGACCCCGGCGCGGAGGTGGACACGTTCTGCGCGGAGCGGGGCCTGCCGGTCTACCGGGGCACGCTTCCGGACCTGATCGGGGAGCGGATGCCGGACGGGTTCTCGGAGGGCGCGGTCGATTGTGTCGCCGTGTGGAACGCGTTCGACCAGTTGCCGAACCCGGAGCCGACGCTGGCCGCGGCTCGCAGGCTGCTTCGCCCGGGCGGACTCTTCGTTCTGCGCGTCCCGAACGGGGCGTGCTTCCACGCCGCGGTGACGTGGATGCGCCGTCTGCCGCACCCGATCGCGGGCTGGCTTCGGGCGCTCCTTGCCTGGAACAACCTGCTGGCGTTTCCATACCTCCATGGCTACGGCGTGCGCACGCTGGACTGGCTGCTCGGCTGGCATCGACTGGAGCGCGTGGGCGTGCGCGGGGACACGCTCTGCCGCCTCGCGGACGAGAACACGAAGCCGTGGGCCCGCTGGGAGGAGCGCGTCTTGAAAAAGGCCGCGGCGGCCGCGGCCCGCGTTCAGGCGCTTCGAAGCCGCGATACGCTCTCCGCCGCGCCCTGGCTTGACGTCTACTATCGTGCCGGGTGACGGCGAGTCTTCGCCGGGCCCTCCGGCCGCTCTCGATGGGGCCAGGCGAATGCGCGCCGCCCCTCCTCCCGGCTCGCCCGTTCCCCCGCACACGCCTCCACCTGCCCGTTGTGGATTGTGGAAGGGATCACGGGCAGCGCCCACCGAACCTCCCACTCGGTCCCAGGGCGCGCGGCGGTGCGCGAGGCCCCGGGCTCTGGCCATTGGGAACAGGACCGACATGAGTGACAAGAAGCTGAAGGTGGGCGTGGTGGGCGTGCGCGCCATCGGGAACACCCACGCCGAGGTCTACAAGAACGACCCCCTGGCCGAGCTCACGGCCGTGTGCGACATTGACCGCGCCCGCGCGGATGAGGCGGCCTCTCGCTGGGGAGTGAAGGCATACTACAGCCTGGGGGAGATGCTGAAGCACGAGGAGCTGGACTGCGTGAGCGTCTCCACCGGCGGCTTCGAGAACGGAAGCTGGCACTACGAGCCGGTGATGGAGGCTTTCGCCGCGGGGAAGCACGTGCTGTGCGAGAAGCCGATCTCCAACAAC
>CAYQDT010001061.1:0-380 GCA_964416225.1 uncultured bacterium | reverse complement strand
TGGTCCGCACCGCGCGGGAGAAGGGCCTCTACTTCGGAATTAACCTGAACCACCGCTTCGTGCCGCCGGCGGCCCGGGCGAAGGGGTGGCTGGATGAGGGGAAGCTCGGCCGGCCGCTCCTCATCAACATGACGATGTGGATCGACAACCCGAATGAGACCTCGCCCTGGTTCCACCTCCGGGCGCTCCACCCCCACTCCATCGACATCATGCGGTACTTCTGCGGGGACGTGAAGCGGGTCCAGGCCTTCGCCAATCACGGCCCGAAGGCCGGCGGCGGGGAGCGGGTGTGCTGGTCGAACGCCCAGGTGAACTTGGAGTTCGAGAACGGGGTGGTCGGACACCTGACGGGGAGCTATGACGCGGCTCCGCGCCACAAC
>CAYQDT010001060.1:518-1716 GCA_964416225.1 uncultured bacterium | reverse complement strand
ACCTGCTGCGAGTGGGCAGGCAGCGGACTATTTGTCCGCCGGCTCGGCCGTCACGGTGCTGGTGATGTCCAGGACGCCGTACTGCGTGGGGAGGCCCTGGAGCCGGGTCACGTACTTGGCCACGGTGCCGGTGGCGGGTTCCAGCCAGTAGGTGCTCTCCACCTGCAGCTTCTTTCCGGCCTCCACCTCGGGCGCGGCCGTCTGCACCAGCTTCACCGTGTCCCGAGCGTCCAGCTTTTCGGTGCCGGTGAGGGTGGTCTTCACCTGCACGGTCTGCCCCTGCACCACGGGGTTCGGGTATTCCGTCGTCCAGGCGGCCCCGGGAGGCACCGGCTTTTCCGGATACACGGGCGCGGCGGTGTCCACCAGCAATTCCGCCACGGCCGGGGTGGTGAGACCGCCCTCCGGCGCCTTGAACTGGACGACCTTTCCCATGCGGTCCGTGGTAACCGTGGCGCTGCCGCCGGCCGGCAGGTCCATCTCCTGGCCGTTCACGGCGACCTTCCCGGCCTCCGCCACTTCCTCGATCACCGCTTCACCGGTCGGCTTGACCTCTTTCACGGTGCGCTTGAAGGTCCGGGTCACCTGGACGTCCGTCCCCATGACCTTCACGGCTTCCACGGAATGGAACCGCTGCGCGGAGCCCGCCGTGAGCTTGTGGGTGAGCGCGATCTCCTGGTCGGCGGAGAGCGCCGGCAGGGCCGCCGCAGCCAGCACCGCAACCCAACCCAGCCGGGTAATGGCTTGTCGCATGAAACTCTCCTTGAAGCGCCTGGCAGTCTTGAAGCGCCTGGAAAAGCAGGAAACTCGTGATCGGAACGCCACCGCGCGAATCCGGGGCGGCGATTCGCCCGCCGAAGCCATCCTTCTAACGGCAACCGGACGCCCCGGGTTACCCCGCTGGGCGGACGAAGCGAGCCGGTACCCGGCATCCGGGAGTTTCCCCATCATTCCCGTACCTGCCGCCGCATCCCTCCCCCCGCTCGCCTGCCGCGCGAGCCTCCCAGGGGGAGCCGGACGCGACGCGCGATCAGCCGGCAGGAAGGCTCGGGAAAGGCTGCGGGAGGCGGAGAGCATGGAAAGCGGCGCGCCGCGCGGACGGCGGGGAGGATCGGGGAGCGGCGGGAACGAAGGGGTGGCCGGGCGTGGCGCGGCCGGGCAGGGGCGGTGTCGCGGGCTCGGGATAGAAGCTGGTGCA
>CAYQDT010001060.1:0-508 GCA_964416225.1 uncultured bacterium | reverse complement strand
ATCTGCCGGCTGGATGGCTCGGTAATGGGTGGGGGAGGCGGAGAGCTTGTAACGCGGCGCGCCGCGCGGACGGGGGGGAGGATACCGGAGCCCGGGGACGTAAGGGGTGGGCGGGGCGCGGCCGGCAGGGGCGGCGCCGAAGGCCCGGCATGGAAGCGGGCGCCTGGGAAGAGGATCCGGATGAAGCGAGCACTGGGACGGAGCGGGCTGGAGGTGAGCGCGCTGGGAATGGGCTGCTGGGCGATCGGCGGTCCGCATTCCCGCAACGGCAGCCCGGTGGGCTGGGGTGCGGTGGACGACGCGGAATCGATCCGGGCCCTCCGCCGGGCCTTCGAGCTGGGGGTGACCCTCTACGACACGGCGGACGTCTACGGCTGCGGGCACAGCGAGCGGCTGCTGGCGGAGGCCCTCGGGGCGCATCGCGCGGAGATCGTGATCGCCACCAAGGTGGGCTATACCTACGTGGAGGAGACCCGCGAGGCGCCGGGTACCTGCGCGGAGCCCGACT
>CAYQDT010001059.1:0-1723 GCA_964416225.1 uncultured bacterium | reverse complement strand
AGTCGGAACCGGCGGCGCGGTCGGTGCGAGGGCGAATGAGGGGAATTGAACCCCCGGCCTCCAGGGCCACAACCTGGCGCTCTAGCCACTGAGCTACACCCGCCACGAGACCGTCCGGAGACGGGCCATCGCGCGCCTATTATTTCAAACCGCGGCGGCCGGTGTCAAGCGCTCGCCCACACCCCGCCGTCCGGCTCGAGGGAGAGCTGGTCCCCGGGCTCGACGCCGCGAGCGGTGCCGGCGGGGAGCTCGACCACGCTCCGCGTTCCCCGGGGGGCGAAGCACAGCCGCCACGGCTTAACTGCGAGGGAGACGCCCCGCACGCGGAGCCCCTCGTCCAGGAAGAGGACGTCGATGGGGTAGCGCATGGCCCAGGTGTGGATCCCGCCGCAGGGGCTCAGCCAGAGCGCCTCGCCGGGCCGGAGGGGCGGGCGGACCAGCAGCCCGAGCGCCCACTCCAGCGTCCCGCGCGGGCGGGAGACGGCGCGCGCCACCACCCGGTCGCGCGTGCGGTTGTACAGGACCGGGGAGGCAGGTTCCATGGGCCGTCGAGACGAAGCCATGCTTGAGTGGGCGATATCCCGGGAGCGAAACTCCCGCCGCTCCGCGCTGTCGTATCCTGTTAGCGTGGATTTTTCACCACGGTGCCCCGGAGACACGGAGTGGAACGGTTGTGGCGGAGAGAAAGTCGGAGCGGCCGCTCCGGCGGCGGGCGGCCGGTTTCTCATCATCCGCTCTGCTGCTCTCTCACCCGCGCAGCTTCCATTCTCGGGGTCCCGGAGGCGCCAGGCGTTCCGGGTTCGGATGACGTACGTTCGTTATGAAGCATTCTGCTCGCTGGTGGGCCGCGTCCACGGCTCTCACACTCCTGACCCTCTCCACCGGTGCGCTCGCGCGCGAGGCGATGGAGTTCACCTCCACGCAGCGGGGGCACTGGGCCTGGAAGCGCCCGGTGCGGCCGGCCGTTCCAACAGTCAAGAACGCGGGGTGGGTGAGCAACCCGATCGACACCTTCGTGCTCGCCCGGCTGGAGGCCGCGCGCCTGGCGCCCGCGCCGCCCGCCCCTAAGACGACGCTGATCCGGCGCGTGGCCTTCGACCTGACCGGCCTTCCGCCCACCACCGCGGAACTGGAGGCCTACCTCGGCGACCAGTCGCCCGACGCCTACGCCAGGATGGTCGACCGGTACCTCGCCTCGCCGCACTACGGGGAGCGGATGGCGCAGCAGTGGCTCGACCTCGCCCGCTATGCCGATTCCAATGGCTACGAGTACGACGAGCTGCGTCCGAACGCCTGGCGCTACCGCGACTACGTGGTGCGGAGCTTCAACGCGGACAAGCCGTACCAGCGCTTCGTCGAAGAGCAGATTGCCGGCGACGAGCTGGCCCCGGAGGACCCGGACGCGCGCGTGGCCACCGGCTTCAACCTGCTCGGGCCGGACATGACGGATGCCGCGGACCAGGCCGCCCGGCGCCAGAACACGCTCAACGATATGACGGACACCACCGGCCTGGCCTTCCTGGGTCTCACGGTGGGATGCGCCCGCTGTCACAACCACAAGTACGAGCCGATCCCGCAGGAGGACTACTACCGCCTGCAGGCCTTCTTCACGCCGGCCACGTTCCGGCGCGACCTCCCCGTGGGCACGCCCGCCGAGCTGGCCCGGTACGAGCGGGCCCGCAGGGAGCACGAGGCGCGGCTGGCGGGCATCCGGGAGCGGATC
>CAYQDT010001058.1:0-1725 GCA_964416225.1 uncultured bacterium | reverse complement strand
CGCGGGCCTGGGCGAAGACGGGGAAGAGGATGGCGGCCAGGATGGCGATGATGGCTATCACCACGAGCAGTTCGATCAGCGTAAACCCGCGGCGCGGCATTCGGCAATCCTTTCTCTGGCTCCGGGTGCTCCTGCAGCGGCGAAACCCGCGGCGCGGCTGCTTGCGCGGCAGCCAGGTCATGCACCTCCCGATCAGGATACAGCATCGCTCTCGATCCCGGCTATGGCGCGTGCCGGCGCCGGCCGGCATCCCGAAGGGAGCGAGCAGCCGTGGGGATTCACCCCGCCGCGCGGGCCCCGGGATACGGAGCGGGCCTGACTGCGCGCGAGCCTGCCGTACGCGAGAACCGGGAGACGCGGCGCGTCCCCCGGTTCGTCCCGGAAAGACCGGGCACTTGCGCTGGATCGGTTGCCGTTCTGCGGCTCCGCAGGCAATCGCGCCGGTGGGGAGGCGCGGGCGTGGGAGCGCGAATTTATTGCGCCACGCTCACCCGCACCGCATAGACGCGGTGCCGCCGGACCACGGTGCTGAGGGTCACCCGGTCGCCCCGGCGCAGGTCGGCGCGGGTCAGCAGCCGCGCGCCCTTCGTCACGACGGTGCCCGGTAGGAGCTGCACCCGCGTGTACTTCCGCCGCACCGGCCTGGAGGCGGCGCGGGTCGCCGCTGACTGGATCACCAGCGTGCTGCCGGAGGCGTCCACGCTCGCCACCTCGCCGTCGTCATGACTGACCGGGAGGTTCACATGGACCTCGGTGGCCACCAGGCTCTGGTCCGGCGCCACCACGTACTGCACTTCCACGCCCAGGTCAGCCGGAAGAGGCGTCGGAAGCAGGGCGATCAGTTGGGCAAGCGTCACGTCGGCACAGTCCGCCTCGTAGCTCGTATGGGAGTCGAGCGTGAAGTTCAGGTTCGCCGCACCGCCGCCGGGAGCCAGCGTCAACCGCCCGCCGCCGGCCGCCGCCGAGAGCGCGACGAGCGACCCGCTCGCTTCCTGCTCGTCGGCGTTCCCGTCGCCGTTCCCGTCCTGGCCGTCACCCTCGGCGTTCAGCTCCACCTTCTTGGCCACGGCCTGTCCGTTGAGCAGGAAATACTCCGCGTCGGCCGTCGCACCGGGATGCGCCTGCGTGTAGGCGACCACCTGCTGGAACGTGGCGGGGCCGCTGATCTCAAAACGCGTGCCGCTGTCCACCGCCAGGGTCTGCGTCCCCACGGTCACCGTGGGCGGGGGGCCAACGGCGGCTGAAAGCGTCCCCTGCACCGAAGATTCTTGTTCATCCCCGGAATCGTCTGCCAGAACGTGCCGGGCGCCGCCGCTCACTACCAGCGCGGCGGCCAGAAGCGGCAGAGCAAGAAGGGTCAGCTTTTTCATCATCTAAACTCCAGAAGTGGGTGCCGGCGGACAATTCCGCGGGCCACAACCCCGGACCGCAGCCGGGTTCCGGGGAACGACTGTGCCGCGTCCGGTTGCGTGTGCTGCCGGGGCCCGCTTCCCATCCGCCCGGCGGATGGGAAGCGGGCGAGTGCCCATTCGGTAGGCCTGATCTCCTTCGACGAATCAGGGGCTTGCTCTGTTCGCCGATTCCTACTGCAGCACGTGATCGTCGGAGGTGTCGGAGGTACCGTTCGTGCCGATCGAGCAGGTCGGCGTAGTGCCGACCGCGTTGATCGCGTAGGTGCCGTTGCTCGGGCAGGTGGGATACTTCTTGATGTACGTCGTCGAGAGG
>CAYQDT010001057.1:0-1728 GCA_964416225.1 uncultured bacterium | reverse complement strand
GGTCATGGGGCGAACGGGGCGGAAAGCGGCGAGCCGTTCGTCGCGGAGACCACCAACACCCGCCCGTGGGAGCGGGAGTGGGAGAGCCCGCTGAAGGGCGGGGACAGCGAGGCGTTCGACAACGTCCGCGGCGTGGACGAGCAGATCGAGCGCTCCCGCGGCGGCTCCGGCGAGGAGCGGCAGCTTTCCGCGCTGCTGGAGCGGGCCCAGGAGAACCACGCGGAGCGCCAGCTCAAGGGCGAGTACAACCCCTTCTGGGGCTCCGCGGACGCGCCCGGCCCCGGGCCGGCGGACAAGCTCCGGGACGGGATCGTCGCCGCGACGGTCGCGCTGACGGAGCTGATTCCGCAGATCCAGCCCGCGGAGGTGCGGAGCCAGGTCGAGGCGGTGCTGGCGCTGCTCCAGAACCTCTCGGCCTGACGCCCTTCCGGTGTTCGCCCCGGGGACCGGCCCGCCAATCGGACGGGCCCGTTTCCGGGGAGGCGGGCGCTTGACACCGGGGAGCGGCCTTCCTATAATCGAACCGGCTGGTACCGAAGCTCCCGCTTCGGCGGCCACCGGGGCGTAGCGCAGTTTGGTAGCGCACCTGTATGGGGTGCAGGTGGTCGCAGGTTCGAATCCTGTCGCCCCGACTGGAGACCCGTCGAGCTTTCGTGGCTCGGCGGGTTTTTGCATGCGCGGCCCACCTCCAGACCCGGTGGAAGAGCGGCGACCTCCGGACAAGCGCCCGGCGAAAAGCTCGCTGCCGGATCCGGTGCGGAGTCAGCTGCGGGAGTCTCATCACAGTGTTTGCTGGCGGGGGACGGAGCGACCTGCCGATCTCTCCGGTAGCCTGCTGGTGCGGGCCCGGGCGAAGCGCCGGCCGGCCTGCCGGTCGCACGCGCCACCGTGCGAGAGCCCGGCGTCCTTTCCAGAAAACCCGGATGGCTCACCACCATCGTTCCGCGGCCGGCGAAGCCGCCACCCGGACCGTTAACCCGGCAGACAGCCTGGCGCGGCCGTCGCCGACTACTTCACCTGGCACGCCTTCCGCGGCGCGTCCGACCACCAAGGGGACCTGCGCCGGATGCTCTCGCGACGGCGGACAGCGCCCGGCTGCGAAGATTGCCCGCCCAGCTGCGGAGATCGCCCGCCCGGCTGTGAGGCGTTCCGCCGTCCGTTTCAGGAGCGCGCCCACCGGCGTCCGTCGGACCAGCAGCTACGACGCCGAAAGCTGAGTCGTTAAAGGTGGACGGCCGCGGATGGGCGATCACCTACGCCTACGACGGGGTGGGCCGCGAGCAGAGCCGGCAGTACCGCGACGGGACCCGCGTGACGTGCAGCTACGATCTGAACGGGCAGAACACCGCGATCTCCGACGCGCAGGGTCTCTGGACGCGGACCTACGACCCGCTGGGCCGGCTCCAGACGGAGACGGGACCGCCTCCTGTCGCGCCGCCAGCATCAGCGTCAGCCCCTCGGGCTCCGCGGCGATGTACTCCAGCCGGACGAGTGCGGCGTCCGGCAATCACGCATCTGCGGGTACCATGCGGCCATGCTTCCCGCACGTGCCCACCGCTATGCCACCGGTTGGCACTCGTCATCAGAAGCGCGGGAGAACCAGTATTCACGTCTCGTTTTCACCAGATCATCCCGATCTGCTGCTGGACACCTGCGTGGTCTTCTATCCTGCCCGTTTCCAGGGCTGCCGGACCCTACCGCCCTGCAAGAGGAGTTGGAGCGTCGGGC
>CAYQDT010001056.1:0-1730 GCA_964416225.1 uncultured bacterium | reverse complement strand
CTCCTTGTCATCGTATTCCTCCGCCGCGTACTCCTCGTCAACGGTACGCTGCGGGTACCTGCTCCGTGTCTCCCGCATAGCCTGCTGCTCTCCCTCTACCGGTGTCTTGCTTCGTTTGCGGTCGCCGGCCCGGCGCCGGGAGCGACTGCCGCGGGTTTTTTTCCGCGTGGCGCCCCATCCGAAACCCGCCAGGATTCAGCGCGAAATCGCCAGGCCATGGCGCTGCCGGGCGGGCACTTGCGGAGGGAGCTTCTGAGCCGGCGTGTGGCGAGTCTATTCCTCTTCGGGTTCCGCGGCCCGGCACTCCCGCTGCGATGCTAGATCCACCTGCAAGCGCTCGATGGAGTAGGCGAGCGAAACGATGCGCTGCTGGAGCTGCGGTAGTCATTGCCGACCTCCGCCAGCTCCACCCGCAGCCGGGCTAGTTCCCGCGCCAGATCGCGGTGGTTCATCGGTTCCCCCAATGGCCGTCCGTGGGATTTTGTAATCTAGATACATAATCCGTCAGGCAACCAGACGGGGGCCAGGCGGAATTCCAGGCGGAACTCCAGGCGGATTTCCAGCCGGACGAGAGCTCCACGCCGCAAGGTGGGATGCCGGGAGGTGGGCGCGACCTGCCCCCGGAGATGGAGAGTGGGGCCCTGCAGCGACCCACTTCGGACCCGGCTCCGCCTGAGCTTTCGCGCTTGTTTCCGATGTAGGCGAGGTGCGGTCGTCAGCTTTGAGAAGAGGCTGGTCCGAACCGGGCTTTTCGCCAAACCACTCCGGGTACAGAGCACGCAGGATCGCCAGGGAGCCACGGCGGCGCTTCTCCGCGTCCATCTTAGCTAAAACTTCATCCGTGCCGTGGCTCTGCCAGGAACTTATAGGGGCTGGTGTCAGGTCTGTGTATATAAAATGGCACAATCTTCAATCCGCCAGAGCCTCCTTGCGCATCCACCCGAGCCAGTGGAGACAAAGCGACGGATTGTCCGCCTTGATGCGCCCAAGAGTCTGAGATTTCCGGTCCCCACGCTCCGCCTATGTCTCTCTCCGACGAAAGCCCTGAAGGCTCCATCGCCTGTGCTATCGCTGACGCGCACCGGTTTGCGCGGGATGGGCGGCCGTGCTTCGGGCTCCTGGTCCTCCAGCAAGCGCTGGCGCTGGCCGAGAGGGAGCAACGGGCGGGGCAGGCCTGGGCAACCGCCGCGCTGGCCAGGGTGGAGGCGGAGATCGCCAATTACCGCTTTGACCTACCGACCCGGGGAGCTGTAGCTCCGGCGTCAGCTTTAGGCCACCACCTGAAAAGGGGCAAGCGGCAGTCGGACGACGAACTCGGCACCCGCGCTGTCACCTGCACTGGGAGCTTCCATGGTGCCGCCGTCCAGTTCCACCAGGCGCTTCACCAGGGTGAACCTAACTCCCAGGCCGCCGCACAGAGCTGCCCTTCTTCATCGGCACGGGTCGGCGGGATGCGGCAACTGCCGGCCGCGAGCCGGTTCCCAGCCGCAGCGCGGGGTGTAAGGTCTGTGTTTATTACAGTCTCGCCGAAGGGCACAATCCGCGCGTGGGGACTTGTCCCCACCGGAGGAGGGGAGGCCTTCTGGGGAGGAGGACTCCCGCCTCTGTAAGTCCGGCCTGCGTTCACCACTCACTGCGCGGGACGAATCTTTTGTGTTTGCGTGTTAACGATCCTGGGCAACTTGCGTGCGGAGAGATCAGAGGACAGAGCAGGCAAGGGGTAGGAGTGT
>CAYQDT010001055.1:0-1732 GCA_964416225.1 uncultured bacterium | reverse complement strand
GGGCTGACCACGCTGATGGAGCTGGTTGCCTTCATCACGGAGCGGCGCGCGCCTTCCGGCTTGGGAGACGGCGGATGTCTGCTGATCCGGCAGCAGACGCCGGCGGTGGACGTGCTGCACGGAAAGCTCCGCAGCAACCGCGGCGGGGTGCGGGCGCTCTCGCGCGGCGCGGCGCCGCTCGGCCTGGCCGTGCGAGCCTTCTCCTGGCTCGGAGTCGTGCCGGCCGCCTACGTCGGCAGCTACACCGGCGTGCTGCTCTCCGCGACGAACGTGCCGCTCTGGGCCGCGAACCGCTATTTCCTCGGCCCGCGCTTCTTCGCGTCCGCCCTCTCTTCGGGCGCGGCAGCCACTCACCTCACGGCGCAGGCGCTCGGACCGGTGAGCGAGGGGACGGAAGAGCGTCTCGATCGGGTTGAGCGGGCCACGCAGGCGGTGGAATGTGTGCTGGAGGCGGCCTCGGCGCTCTCCGTCGGCAAGTTCCAGAAGTCGCTCTACCGGGGGAGGATGTCGACGCTCTACAAGATCGGCTATCTCGGGCTGGGCCTCGCCGCCCCCTTCGTCCTCCGCCAGGTCGGGAAAAAGCACCGCTGGGCACGGACGGCGGCTTCCGTCCTATCGCTGGCGAGCGCGGCCGCCCTCAAGTTCTCCGTGACGGAGGCGGGCAAGGAGTCCGCCGACGATCCGCACGAATACTTCGAATACACGCGGGCGGACGGGAGTGAACGGAGATGAAAAAAGGAAGCCGCCAGCGCCAGTCGCTCTTCCGCCGCATTCCCTTCCCGACGGAGGGGGAGCTGGTTGGGCGGATCACGGTGGTCCAGGAAGACCGCTTCCGACTGGAGGATGGCGACGGCCGCGGCTACCTCCTGATCCTGGGCCGCCGGTCCGGCGTCTCGCTGGCGGACCTGGACGCCTGGCAGCGGGGGAGCGTGCGGGTCCGCGTCCACTACGAGGGCGCGCCGGACCTCGGCGCCGTCGCCGAGCAGATCCGGACGCTCGGGATCGTGTAGCACGGGTGAGCCGCCGGCGCCGAACCGCGAGCGGCGTTCGGCCGGGGCGACGGCTCGTTGACGTCTCCCAGTGCGGCGCCGCACCCTCCTCACCGGGTCTCTGGAATTCCATTCTGGGAGCTGCGCCGGGCTGCGCGGCGGTGGATCACCCCGCGGCCCGCCGGCGCGCCGCGCTCACCGTCGGGGGGTTCTCGTGAAGCTGACGGACTGGCTCTGGATCTACCTGATCGTCTCCACCCTCCTGCCGCTGGTTCAGCGCCGGATCCTCGACTTTCGCCGCCTCTCACAGCTTCGGGTGCTCGAGCGGCTCAACGGCGGGAGGGTGATCACTCTGATCCACCGCCAGGAAACGATGAGCCTCTTCGGGATTCCGCTCGCCCGCTATATCGATATCGAGGACTCGGAGGCGATTCTCACCGCGATTCGCCTCACCCCGGACCACGTGCCGATCGACGTCCTCCTGCACACGCCGGGCGGCCTGGTCCTGGCCGCGGAGCAGATCGCGGAAGCGCTGAAGCGGCACCCGGCGAAGATCCGCGTGTTGGTTCCGCACTACGCCATGTCCGGCGGGATGCTCATCGCGCTCTCCGCCGACGAGATCGTGATGGACCACAACGCCGTGCTGGGGCCGGTTGATCCGCAGGTGGGCCAGTTCCCCGCGGCCTCCATTCTCCGCGCGGCGGCGCAGCCGAACCCGAACCGGGACGACCAGACCCTGATCC
>CAYQDT010001054.1:0-1732 GCA_964416225.1 uncultured bacterium | reverse complement strand
CACTTCACCGACAACGGTCGTCCCTTTGGACTGGTGTGACGCTTTAACCCCTTGATCGAGTGCGGCTTGCGCTGCCTCCCTCCTACGAGGTCGGGATTGGAACACTCCTTGCTTTTAGTTGGCCGCCGGAACGATGACGAGGGTGCGGCGGAAGGCAAGCAAAAACCGCCCGGCGCCGGATCTCGGCGGCCGCGCGGCTATGGATGCGTAATGGAGTGTGAACTCCCCCGGGTGGATTCGAACCACCAACCCTCTGATTAACAGTCAGATGCTCTGCCGTTGAGCTACAGGGGAACGTGCTTTAGGCTCGGGAAATATAACAGATGGTCCCGGAGGCGTCAAGCGGGCTTCCCAAGAAATCGAAGCCCCGGCTACCACTCGCGCTCGAGCGCCAGTGCCTCACGCAGGAGCGGCAGGTATTCGGCGCGGGTGACCGTGCGGGCGCCGAACTGCGCGGTGAGATTGGTGATCATCTGGATCTCCAGCAGGCGGAAGTCGCGCGACTCCAGGTGATGGAGCAGGTGGGCCATGGCCACCTTGGCCGTGTCCGGCTCGCGGCCGAACGTCGATTCTCCAAAAAAAGCGGCGCCCAGCCGGACGCCATACAGGCCGCCGACGAGCTCCTCGCCACGCCAGACTTCCACGCTGTGCGCGGCGCCGCGTTGATGAAGCTCCACGTAGCTGCGGATGAGGGCATCGCTGATCCAGGTGGAAGAGCGGTCCGCACACCCCTCGATCACCCGCTCAAACGCCTGGTCGCGCGTGCAGCGGTACGGAGCGTGCTTGAGGGTGCGCCGGAGACGCCGCGGGATATGGCACGGGTGCAGTGGCAGAATCGCTCGCGGATCCGCCGTATACCAGGAAATGCTGCCGTTGCGGGAATCCGCCATCGGAAAGTAGCCCCGGGCGTAGGCCTGGAGCAGGAGTTCCGGCGGAATCAGTGACGAGAGGTGGCGCATGGCAGCGTGGACTGCAAATCATATACCACGCCGCGGCGGTCGAAGGGCAACCGGTTGGAGCCGGCATTCGGGGGCGGCCGCACATCCTGCTATAGACCTGTCGGACCCCGCCCCGCATCCCCAAAGGGCGGTGCGAGAGCGGGACGAACCTCGCCGGAGCCGATCAGCTGTCCGGACCATTGTCCTCGCCGGGAATCTCCAGGCCGCGCGCCGCGCCGTCCGGCGCCACCGCGTGACCGTTCATGGCCGCACCCACGGTCGGAGCGTCCGGCTCCAGCGTGCTGTAGGCCGTATCGGCGAGGCCGCGAGCCTCTCCGTCATGCGTGATCAGGTCCTCCCAATCGCGCGGGCCGTGGGTACCCAGGGACCCGGCGCCTGGCCGGACCGCGGCTGGGCCACTGTGCCCGGTGTCTCCCCCGTTGGATGCTCGCGGGTTATCGGTCATCGCTACCTCACCAAACAAACTAGCAGCTTCGATGCCCCATCCTTCCCAGGAGCCGCTCCGAAATAAACGCGCCGTCTGCGATTAGACGAGCCCGAGGCCGCCGTCGACGGGGAGAATCACGCCCGTGGTGAAGTCGGAGCCCTCAATGAGATAGAGCGCCGCCGCGGCGACATCGCCGGGCGTGCCGGACCGCCGGAGCGGGGTGCGCCGCCGGAGTGCGTCCCGGGCGTCCTCGGGGTAATCATCCGGCCACTGGACCACCCGGGGCGCGTTTCCGTTGACGCGCACTTCGGGTGCCAGCGCCCGCGCTTGGCCGCGGGTCTGGGCG
>CAYQDT010001053.1:0-1734 GCA_964416225.1 uncultured bacterium | reverse complement strand
CAGTTGCCGGATCGGGACGCACCCGTGCGAGCCGCCGGCGATCCCGGAGGGGTGCGGCTCAATCCGGCAACCGCGCGCCTTTACCGGAGCGTGGCGCGGCCGGCAGGGCCGCTGCCGCGAGAAGTGGATGGGCGTGGGCTCGGCCCCAGGGTGGTGTCGGGTCAGGTGGCCGGCGCCCGCAGGCGGTTGGCGATCAGGAGCGCAGCCGCGGGTCCAGCGACTCCTGCAGCGCGTCGCTGAACAGGTTGAACGCCAGCACCAGCAGGAAGAGCGCCACGCTCGCCGAGCCCAGATTCCACCAGATCACCGGCTCCCGCGCCAGCTCCAGCCGGCCGGCGTCGATCATGTTGCCCCAGCTCCCGTATTCGCTTCCCACGCCGATCCCGAGGTAGGCGAGGAACGCTTCGTACATCACCAGGCCGCTGAAAGCGAGGGTCAGGTTGATGACCACCAGGTGCGTGAGGTTCGGCAGGATGTGCCGGAGCAGAATCTGCGCGTGAGAGACGCCCATCGCCCGCGCGGCCCGCACATACTCCCGCTCCCGCAGCTTGAGCGTCTCGCCGCGCACCACCCGGCAGAGGCCGACCCATCGCGAGACCCCCAGCGCGATACACACCTCGATCAGCCCGCGCCCCAGCACCATCAGGAGGCTCACCAGCAGCAGGATGTCCGGAATGGAGTCCATCACGGTGTAGGTGTACTGGACCGCATCGACCGTCACCTTCCCGAAGTAGCCGGCAGCCATCCCGAAGATCAGTGCGAGCGGCGTCAGGATGAGGAGCGACAGGCCGCCGATGATCAGCGCCGTGCGCGCCCCGCGGAGCGTCTGGAAAAGGACATCATTGCCCACGCCGTCCGTGCCCAGCAGGTGCCATCCCTTCAGCTTCTGGGGATGTGCCTCCCCGATCGTCTCGTGCGCCATCGGGGCCGAGTAGTAATGCTCGGGCGCCCGCTCCGCCACCCGCTGCAGCACCGTCCGGAAGGGAGCGGCGCGGTTTTCCTGCCAGCCGACGCTGTCCGCCACCGCCAGGACCGCGTAGCCGGTGATGATCACCAGCGCGAACATCGCCGTCCGGTTCCGGCGAATGCGCCGAAACGCCTCCGCCCAGAGGGGTGTGCGGCGGGCGCGCAGGACGGCGACGATCGCCGCGACCGTGATCCCGATCGGAATCAGGTCAATGAGCACGTTCTGGAGCTGCCACGGCAGCGAAGACCACCACGAGATGAGGACGCGCATCGGAGAAAGGCTATTCGAGGCGGACGCGCGGGTTGACCAGCGCGTAGCTGATGTCCGTCAGGATGCTCCCGACGATATACGCTTCGGTGCCGATGAAGACCATCGCGCGCACCACGGCGAAGTCGGAGCTGAAGATGGCGTCGAACGTGGTGGAGCCCAGGCCGGGAATCCCGAAGAACTTCTCCATGAGGAGGTTGCCGAGGAAGAGAAACGGGATGCTGAGGACCAGCGACGTCAGGATGGGGGAGGCCGCGTTCTTGAGCACGTGGGCGAAGAGGATCCGCGACTCCGGAATCCCGCGCGAGCGAGCGGTGCGGACGTAGTCCTGGTGCACCTCTTCCGCGAACACCGCGCGGTAGTAGCGCGTCGTGCCGCCCAGCCCGGAGAGCAGCCCGACGACGAGCGGCAGCGCCACGAAACGGGCGCCCTCAGCCCCGTGCGCGTAACCGGCCAGCGGGAAGATACGCATCAACTTGGCGAAGATGAACTGACCCGCC
>CAYQDT010001052.1:0-1736 GCA_964416225.1 uncultured bacterium | reverse complement strand
TCCTTCTCCTTCAGCTCCGGCGTGATGTAGCGCTCGCCGTTGGCGGTGGTCTGCTTGCGATGGTAGTCTGTGGGGACCAGGTGCACGTTCGCCTTGGTGACCTCCAGGTAATAGCCAAAGACGCTGTTGTAGCCGACCTTCAGGCTCTTGATCCCGGTTCGCTCCCGCTCCGTGACCTCCAGGTTCGCAATCCAGTTCTTGCTGTCCACCGTTCCCTGGCGCAGCTCGTCCAGCGGCGCGCAGTAACCCTCGCGGATGATTCCGCCGTCCCGCAGGCTCAGCGGCGGCTCGTCCACCAGCGCGGCGTTCAGGCGCTCTCCCAGCTCATCCAGCGGCTCCAGCCGCTCGCCCAGCTCCGAGAGGAGCACCGCGGCGCACGGGCGCACCTGCTCCTTCAGGTCGGGGATCCGCTGGAGCGAGGCGCGAAGCTGTGACAGATCCCGCGGGTTTGCCGCGCCGGTGGCACAGCGGCTCGCGAGCCGCTCCAGGTCCGAGACCTTCGCCAGGCTTTCTCGCAGATCGCCGCGCAGAAGCGCGCTCTCCGAGAGCTCCGACACCGCATCCAGCCGCTCATTGATCCGGGTTGGGTCCAGCAGCGGCTGCTCCAGCCAGCGGCGCAGGAGCCGGCCGCCCATCGGCGTGCAGGTACCGTCCATCACGCCCAGAAGAGTCCGCCCGCGCCCGCCTTCCCAGAGCGCCTGCGTCAGCTCCAGGTGCCGCCGCGCCGTGGGGTCGAGGCACATGAACTCCGAGATGGAGTAGGTGGTCAGGTTCTGGAGGTGCCGGGCCGCTTCGATCTGCCGCTGCCCCAGGTAAACCAGTACCGCCCGCGCCGCCTCCACCGCCCAGTCCAGCTCCTCGCAGCCGAATCCCCGCAGCGAGTGCACGCCGAAGTGCTCCAGGAGGTGCTGGCGGGCCGTCTTGCGGGGAAAGAGCTCTGCCTTCAGAGGGGTCACTACCCACGGCCGCCCTTCCACCAGCCAGCCGCCGGAGGCGGCCGCGAGGCTCTCCGGCAGGAGCAGCTCGCGCGGCTGCAGCCGCTCCAGCTCGTCGACCAGGCGGCGCGCCGCGTCCGGCCCGGAGAGCTCCGTCACGGCGAACTCGCCGGTGGACACGTCACACACGGCGATCCCGTAGCTCACGCCGGCCGGCTCCGCCTGCGACGCAGCCACCGCCGCCAGGTAATTATTCGCCTTCGCCTCGAGCATCGAGTCCTCGAGGATGGTTCCGGGCGTGATCACGCGCCGCACCGCCCGCTTGACGATACCCTTGGCAAACTTCGGGTCTTCCGTCTGCTCGCAGATCGCCACGCGGTGGCCCGCCGCCACCAGGCGCGCCACGTAGCGCTCGTGGGAGTGGTGCGGGATGCCGCACATCGGAATCCGCTCCCCCTTCACATAATCCCGCGAGGTCAGAGTGATCTCCAGCACCCCGGCGGCCGTCACCGCGTCATCCCCGAACATCTCATAGAAGTCGCCGAGGCGGAACATGAGAATCACGTCCGCGTACTGGCGCTTGATCTCCCAGTACTGCCGGAAGAGGGGTGTGAGCTGATCCGTGGCTGGAGGCATGGCGAATAGCTAGGGCGCGCGAGGGCGGGAGGTCGCGGGGAGAACGGGAAGAAGCCTGTCGCTTATTTTAGCCGCCGCCCACCGGATTAGCGCGATCCCACCCACAGATTGATACGCAAACAATTGCTCCCTAATATCCCGCCGCCGGCCGGCGCGCCCGCGCCT
>CAYQDT010001051.1:0-1750 GCA_964416225.1 uncultured bacterium | reverse complement strand
TCCTCTTTCACCACCGCTCGGCGGGATGGATTCCGGATTATTGGCTGAGATAGCTCAAAAGCTCATCCACGATGGCGTCCGCTTCGGAACGCACTCCCTTGAAAGCCGGAGCCCGGCTTGCCACCCGGCTCAACACTGAAAACGCCGCCTGCGGGCGCTCCCGCGCCGGCACCGTATTTGCAAGAAGCGCGAGAACCGCTTCGCCCGGCGAGAGCCGCGCCGGACTCCACTCCGCGCCCGGGCGAAACTCACTCAGCACCACCGCCCCCACCGGCAGCGGCGCCTGACCCACCTGCGCCCCCAGCGCCGCCGCATCGTATCTCCGTGGCCGCTCACCCGGCACCTCTCGCACGGACAGCTTCCGCGCATAGGGGTGCACCAGCCCCTCATCATCCAGCACGGCCGCTTCGTCCGAGTAGTAGCTGGCTCCCGCTTTCAGCAATGCGCGGACCAGCGTGGTCTTTCCCGCGAAACTTTTGCCCGGAAGGACCAGCGCCCGCCCGTTGTAGCCAACCACTCCCGCATGGACGAAGAGGCGCTCCTTTGCCCACTCCGCAACCCAGAGGTGAATCGAATTCTCAAGCCCGGAAAACAGCTCTTCGCGATCATGGGTCCGCAGGATCCGCGAGTTCCGGTCGTATAACGAGTGCAACCGCCGCCGGCCGTCAGCTCGACCCGTTCCGCCCACCCGAACCAGGAAGACTTCGTCCAGTGCTTCCGATGATGAAGGCTGCCAGCCCGGCGGGAGATGCTCCGTGATCCGCTCCAGCACCGACTCGTCATTGGTCCGGATACCAATGTGGACCCCGTAACTGACGAATGAGAACCCGGAGGTCCCGCCGAGACGCTCAAGTCGCCGCATTCAATCCGAGCTCGCCGTCACGGCGCCAACTCCGGCGCACCCCGCGCCCCGCCGCCCACGGTAACTCACGCATACCGGTAGCAGCCGTGGGCCAGGCCGTCTGACAACGCCCCGGTAGACCCTTCTACCGCCGACGTGCCGCTGCGCAAACCCCAGATTTATACAGTGCCGTCGCTGATCGATCCGCGCCGGCTGCCCCGACGCGCTCCACGCTCCAATGATTCCATACGGACTTACAAGCGACGAAAAATGCAGGCAGTCGTCCACAGCCACCGGGTTTATTGTAGCCGAGCCGGATCGAAAGTTCCACCTGAATTCCCGTGGAGCGGGCGAACACCCTCTTATTCCGTTCGCGGAGACCTGCAGAGAGGAACGGCGGAGGCGTTGAAGGGCCCGTGGCGGGCCGTTCGAGCGCCGGAGCGTGGCGGGCGGCTCACGGCTCGGACCCACCCGGTGCGGGCGCGGGACAGGTACCGGGGAAGCGGGTGGAAAAGGTTCCGGTGAGGTGCTGGCGGCAGCCGGTGTCGGCGGCATGGTAAGCGGCACGGATGATCTCCAGGGTGAGAGCCGCCAGGTCGGTTTCCACGTGCGGCGGGCGGTGGGCCGCCAGGCACTCGACGTAGTGCCGGACGCACTCGGCCACGGTGGAAGCGAAGCCTTCCGGCCCCTCCGGAACGGGGACCGCCTCGTCGGCGCCGGAAGGCCGTCGGAGCAGGAGCGGGCGGCGCTCGTCCCGCGTCAGGAGGAGCGATCCCTCCGTGCCGAGGATCCCGCTGGGAAAGGGACCGAGTGATGCGCGCGCGGTCCACTGGCTCATCAGGTGGACCCGCGCGCCCGTGGAATAGGCGAGGGTGATCGCGGAGACGTCCTCGACGTCGATCTCCAGCA
>CAYQDT010001050.1:0-1750 GCA_964416225.1 uncultured bacterium | reverse complement strand
GACCTGTGACGCCCGGAGCCAGATCTCCGGCTCGGTCGATTCCGAGGGCGGAATGGCGACCGTCAGCTATGACGGCGCGGGTCGCAAGGTGCAGCGGAGCCTGCCGGACGGCTCCGTGACGGGTGTAATCACCCGGTACGGCACCAGCCCATACCGGGCGCGTACCCCCTCGGTGCAGGCTCCGGCAGAGGCGACAACCAGGCAGGGCCACTGTACCACGTAATCACACCCAGCTGCGACGCGCCCTTCCGGGCCTCATCCTGCGGCACAACCTCCACGGCGTCGACTCGGACGCGCGCCGCGCCGGATCGTGGCACTGGCGCTCTGGATGCGGGGGCAGCGCGCCTTCCACGACTTCGGCATCCCCCGCGCGGAGCGTCCCGCCATCCGCACGCTGAACATCGTGGCGGCGGAGCCGGCGCCGGGCCGCCGCGGACTGCCGGAACCTTCCTGAACGGCGCGGCGCGGGGGTCGAAGCTCGATACGGGCTAAGCGGGCTGCGGGATAAGGGCCAGCGCGCGGGCCACTTCTTCGCGGAGCTGCGGCACGGAGACGGGCGTGGACACCACGGCGCGGACGTTCGCCGGCGGGAGATGGAAGCCCATGCCGGCCGGAACACCGGCCAGGAACAGCACGGGGAGTGCCGGATGGTGATCGAGCAGCCGTTCCAGCAGCTCCGTACTCCGCAGGCGTCCGGGGATCCGATCTTCCAGCAGCAGCAGGTCGAACGGTTCGGCTTCCAGCATCGCGGGGATTTCGTCGCTCCGCCACGCGTGCGTGGCCGTACACCGCAGGTGGGTGAGGGCCTCGCTGATGTGCGTCCGCAGCGTTCGGTCGTACGTGGCCACCAGCACCCGTCCCCGGCGCGTAGAGCACCGCTCGCGATCCGCGCCGTGCCCAAACCAGTTCTGGCCGGCGGCAACCGCCCGCACGGCTGGCACCAGCTCCGCAAGGAGGCAGTCTTTTCCCACCACCCCGTCAGCGCCCAGGGCGCGCGCCTGCTCTTCGAATGCGTTGCTTGCGGACGCGGTGCAGAAGAGGACCGCCGGCCGCCGGTGCTCGGCCGGCATCTCCTCGAACCAGAGCGAGATGGCCTGCAGGAGCTGCAGCCCGTCGGCGCCGCCCAGTCCGTAGTCCAGCAGGATCAGGTCCGCCTCATGCCGGCGCAGGTAGGCGCACGCGGCGGCGGCGGTCGCCACCCGGCCCTCGACGCGGATGTCGGGCTCCAGCTCCAGGCGGGCGACAAGATAGGTCTGAACAGCGGTGTCGTCCTCCACCGAGAGAACGCGAATCATGGAAATCACCTTGGTTATCGGGCGCCGCCCGCACGGCGGCGACTGCTTCGCTTCTCAGATATCGGCGCGTCCGGGCCCCAGTTGAAGGCCTTCGTTGAATCGGCCGGGACTGAGCCGCATCGACTCAGCGAGGGGGCACGGAAACAGCGGGAGGTGCGGGCGAGGAACCGCGAGCTTGAGCACGGAGTGGCGGAAAATACTGTGTTCGGGAAACGGAGCCGCGGCGGGCGGCGGCGCGCCGCGTCCGTCACCGGGGTCCCGGGTGAGCCCCGGACAGCGGCGCCTGCCTGCGGTTGACACTCCGTGCTCCACTGCTAGAATCTCTGGTGGAAGCGCGGAGAGACGCACCTCCCGGCGGTCCGGCCGACCCGCGGAGCGATGCCGGAGGCAGACCGCCGCTGAACGTCCGGGACTCCCGCGGGCGCCCCGTACGCCGCGGGCAGACGCGGCCGAAC
>CAYQDT010001049.1:530-1755 GCA_964416225.1 uncultured bacterium | reverse complement strand
TCGCATGGCTTCGATAAGGCGCTCTGGTCCGCCCGGACCGTCTCCAGCGGCGAAGGACCCTCCGTGGAATTCTCCCGGACCAGCCCGAACGGCGAGGCGGGCTACCCGGGCACGCTCAAGGTCCGCGTCGTCTACACGCTCACGGATCGGGATGAGCTGAAGATCGACTATTACGCCACCACGGATCAGGACACCCCGGTGAACCTGACCAACCACAGCTACTTCAATCTGAACGGCGAGGGCTCCGGCGATATCCTGGACCACATCGTCCAGATCAACGCCGACCGGTACACGCCCACCGACAGCACCCAGATCCCGACGGGGAAGCTGGCCTCCGTGCACGGTACCCCGCTGGACTTCACCAAGCCGACCCCGGTGGGGGCGCGCATCGCCCAGCTCACGGCCACGGGCGGGTATGATCACAACTTCGTGCTCAACGGCACCGGGCTCCGCCTTGCCGCGCGGGTTTACGCGCCGAAGTCCGGCCGGGTGATGGAGATGCGCACCACGGAGCCGGGCGTCCAGTTCTACACCACCAACTCGGCCAGCGGCCTCCGCGGTCCGCACGGAACGGAGTACGGGCTCCATGCCGCCCTCTGTCTCGAGGCCCAGCACTATCCCGACTCCCCGAACCATCCGGAGTTCCCCTCCACCATCCTGCACCCGGGCGACACGTACCGGCAGACGACGATCTACCGGTTCAGCACTCGTGCCGGCCGCTAGCGTGGGTGGTTGACCCCGGAGCTCACAGGAGCTCCGGGAGCGAGTGACGCACCGCAGGCGGTCGGCAAGGCGCACCCGGCAGCGCTCGCCTCCGGGATGCCGGCTCGCCATGCATCACCGCGCTCCATGGGCGCCATGGAGCGCGGAGGGACGCGCCGCCTCGGGCCGCCGCCGAGGATTCCCGGATCCTTCGTGTCAAAAACTGTTCGCACCGAGCCGCCCGGAGGCCCATCCGTGTCCCAACCCTCAAGCGTGGTCTTCCTTTTCGACGTCGACAACACCCTGCTGGATAACGACCGGGTGACGGCCGATCTCCGCGCGCACCTGGAGACCCGCTTCGGCGCGGAGGCGTCGAGCCGGTACTGGGAAGAATTCGAGGCGCTCCGCCGGGAGCTGGGCTACGCGGACTACCTCGGCGCGCTCCAGCGATACCGGATCAAGCACCTGCATGACCAGCGCCTGCTCCGGATCTCCCGGTACCTCATCGATTATCCCTTCGAGG